>JAPYNY010000090.1 GCA_028283145.1 Candidatus Hopanoidivorans cymbastelae | reverse complement strand
ATGTGGTGGGGGTCGGAGGTGGAATGGGAGCAAGTGGCGCCGTCGCTGGCGGCGATGTGGTGGTAGGGGGTACAGTGGTGGCTGGCGGCGAGCACTGGGAAGGGTTGTACACGCACGGCACGCAACCGCCGCCGAAATAAAACGTCCCGGCAGCACACGATACCGGGTTTTCGGCAGCAACTGGGTCGGAGGTTGAGGAGACTGACAGCCCGATGGACAACACCGAAGCTAACAGCACGACAACTGCCAGCATGCGACAGCTGATTCCCCTAGCCATGCGATAGGCCAAGCTACGCCAACGACGCAGCATGCTGGGCCTTGGCTGTTTGGTCAGTTCAATGACACCTAGTTCTTTCTTGTTCATGACTTTCCTTTCTTTTGATGACGGGTAGGAATGCGAGCCCGATGAAAAATCGGGGAAACTGCCAGCTAAAAATCGCTGAGAATCCAACTTTGCCCAGTGGTTGAGATATCGTTTTCATACTCTTGCTTGAGGCGTGAAGCAAGTTCCCGGCACTGCTCGCCTGGGAAATCTTGAGTGACGCTCACCCTCCACTTTCCCCCAGCCCAGCGAAGTAACAGCGAAGTGGCTATTTCTTGGTTATCAGCAGCCAACTCGCCATATGCCAACGGCGGGAGACAAGCCACAGCTATCGCACTTCCAGTCAGCAGACCTACAACATGCACCTCTGTCGGCTGCAAGAAGGTCACCGAAGTCTGCCCGCGGACCAAACCCTGCAGATCTTTCCATTTCCATTCCAGCTTCGGCAAGGTAGCCACCCTGGCCAAGCAGAGCAATTTTTGCAGAAACGGCTCGCGGAAAGTCTGTGCAACGACTTGGAAGTAGTTCCAGACGGCATCTTCCACATCTTCTGCAGTGCGTGCGGCGTTCTGAGGTGTAACAATGGCTTGAGTTTTGTCTTGCGGCAGTGCAAAATCGTCAACAAGCAGTCGGGCTTGGCACAGTTGTTGACTGCTATAGCCAAGTTGGTGAAGCCAAATTACTGCATCCTCAGCAGCTATGCCAAGAAGCTGCCCGCTGGTCGCGCTTTGTGCGCTGCTTCCGTTCTGCTCGCCGCCATCAGAGGCGATGCTTGAACTGGAATGCTGCCGCGAAGTGGCTTCAGCCTGAGCAATGCTCCTGTCATTGGCCAACAGGCTGGCTGGCAAAAATCCTGCCTCGTCAAAGCCTGTGTAACCAAATTCTGGTTCTACGGAATTATTGTTGTCCGACAACGAATCGTCTGCGTCCGTGTCTGAGCAACTGGTCAAGAAGATGCACATTGCGACAAACACCGCCACTGCTGCAGTGAGAAAACAATGCCAACTGGCGCTAGGACGGCTGCCTAAGTCCCACTTGGCATTTGGTCTGCTGCCTAGGGTGAACTTGGCGCTTGGGTGGTTGCCCAAGGCGAACTTGGCGGGGAATGCCGACTGACTGCTTGTTGCCACAACCGCAGGGGCGGCATCGGGCTTGTTTGGGCAGGTTGCTGCGGGTGTGCCGGCAACCTTTTGGCTGATATGAACTGAAGGTGTCATTTTTACCTCCTGATATAGGGTCTTTTGCGTTGGATGACTGAGCAAATAGCAAGAATCGAAATTCCAGGCCAGACTTCAGGTCTGGCAAACCCCCTCTGTTTTATTATCTGACAGGGCTATTGCATCTCAAAAAAACTTGCCTGCAGCCAGCCAGAATGTGCAAGCGGCTCCTGCGCAACAGACACAGGATGAGCACAAAACAGGTGCGCCAGCAGCAGACAAGTCATACCTAACTTTTAACACACCAGTGTTGCACAGCTTCAAATAGCTGTGTGCCGTAAGATAGCCGCAAGATAATTGTCAGCTAAAACGGCCTCCGGCAATCGGGGCGAAGCCCAGGATATGATTGGGGCAGAAATCAGGATAAGGGCTGGGTGATCAGGACAGGGCTCACACCACCCCGCCGCAACCCAGCACCTACTTCCCCCTCCCCCGATAGCTCAGCTAGCTAGCCCAGCCCTCATTGTCTATGTCTGAAAAATGGCTGAATTCCTTGACAAATCTCATTTTCAGTTTGCCTACAGGCCCGGCTCTGTGCTTGGCAACGATTACTTCAGCCACTCCCACTTCCGGGCTGTCATCGTTGTAAAGCTCGTCCCGGTATAAAAACGTAACCACATCGGCATCTTGCTCAATGGAACCCGACTCCCGCAGGTCTGAAAGCATAGGACGCTTGTCGCTGCGTCCCTCCAAACTCCTGGAGAGCTGCGACAGCGCCACAACAGGGCAGTCAATTTCTCGGGCCAGTATTTTCAAATCTCTGCTCATCTCGCCAACTTCCACTGCCCGGCTGTCGTTTTTTTTGCTGTAGGGAGTCATAATCTGCAAATAGTCAACCACAACTAGCCCCAGTTTTTCCTTGTGGACAAACCGTCGGGCTTTAGCTCGCACCTCCATAGTGGTCAAGGCGGGGCTGTCGTCAATCCAAATTTTGCTGTCTTTGAGCCTTGACATGGCATCGGTTATGGCCTTCCAGTCTTCTGGGCGGAGTTGCCCAGAGCGAATTCTGGTGTAATTCACTTTTGATGCGGCCGCTACCATGCGCTGTGCCAACTCCAGCTTGCTCATCTCCATTGAAAAGAACAAAACAGCGTGGTCTGTCTTGAGAGCGATGTTGAGAGCCATCCCCAGCGCGAAACTGGTCTTGCCTACAGCTGGCCGTGCGCCCACGACAATCAAATTGGAAGGTTGAAGCCCTAAAAGTATCTTGTCGTACTCCCGATAGCCAGTCGGAATTCCCGTAATTTCTTGCTTTTGCTCATAGAGCATCTCCATGCGCTGCAGAGCTTGATCTAGCAGGTCATTGATATGCTCATCCGACTGGGCGAAGCGGTCGTGCGAAGCTGAAAAGAAAAGCCCCTCCGCCTCATCAATGGCATCATCGACGTTTTCAGGCTGGCTGTAGCCGATGTCAATCACCCTATGAGCGTTGTCAATGAGCCGCCGCAAAAGGGCGTGGCTTATTATGATGTGGGCGTAGTGAGAGGCGTGCCCTATGACTGGCGAAGCTGACTGGAGATCCAAAAGCGCCTTTTCGCCTCCAATCGCCTTGAATTGATCTGAAGACCGCAGCTTATTGGCCACCGTCACGACATCAACCGGCAAGCCAGCCATGTCCAAATCTATGATGGCATGATAGACGGAAGCATGGGCTGGCGAATAAAAATGCCAGTCTTTGATGCCTGCTTCCAAGGCATCGGCAATCGCATGGGAGCTGAACAGCATGGCCGCCAGCAGCGCCAACTCGGCTTCTAAATTGTTGGGAGGCTGGCGGATGTCGCTGGGCAGGTTTCCGCTTTGGTTTCGGGCAGACGGAAATTGATTGTCTGCTAGCAAGCCTCCTGTTTGACCTCTGTTGGGCCCACCTCTTGGCCTGTTCTGAAAGCCGCTGTCAGGGCTGGAAAAACTAGAAACATTAGACATATTTCTATTATGAAGAGGGGGTAGGACATCGCGCCCTTGAGGATTGATTGGAATTCGGCCTTTGGGTGTGAATATCAGGTGGAAAAAATTTTGCTTATCTGTGGATTGCTCCCAAGAATCAAGTGAGGGCTGGGGAAAACTTCTGGGTTGAAGCAAAGCTTGCTCGGGAGCGCATTGCCCTAGGCACTTCAGCCTGCGGGCTGAAATTACAAGAGAAATCGCAATTTCACAGCCAGAGCAGGCTTGCTAAATTCACAGCAAAAGCGTCCCTAAGTCCACTTCAGGATGAATTGGGCTTTATTTTGTCTGGGGATTACAGGTTTTCAACAGGGGTTTGCCAGAAACCAAAACCTGGGGTTCAGACTGCAATTCGGAATGGCGAATTCTTGGGAGATGAATTCTTGGCAGTTGAGACTATAAACCTTAGCCTTCGGCAACAATCTCAACCGTGACACTGGCTGGAATGGCTTCATGCAAGCTCAGCCCGATCGAGTGCTCACCGACTTCTCGCAAAGTCTGCGGCAAGTCAATGGCATTGCGGTCAAGATCGATATGAAGCTGCTCCGACAAAGCTCTTTGAATGTCAACGGCCGAAACTGAGCCATACAAATGTCCCTCTTCGCTGGCGCGAGCAGATATGGCTAGTTTGGCTTGTGCTAGACGACCTGCCATCTCCTGTGCCACTTCAAGTTCTTTGACGTCTTGAAGGTGCCTGACTTCACGGACTCGCTCGGCTTCTCTTTCGGCTTTCGGAGTGGCGCGATGGGCGAGGCCCTTCGGGATGAGATGGTTGCGGGCAAAACCATCAGCAACCATAACAACATCTCCTTGTTTGCCAAGATTGTGAACGTCCTGGCGTAAAATGATCTTCACTGTCCGGCCTCTTGCTTGTGCTCATCGGGTGCTGGAGCTTCAGGCGCGGTCTCGGTGTGGGAGGCGTCCGAGACAACAGCCTTGGGGGCGTCGGCAGCAGGCAAGTCGGAGGTGTCAGCAGCGGAGACATCCGCAACAGGAGCCTCGGAGACGTCAGGCGCGGAAGCTTCAGGGGAGGAAATGGCTGCATCCTCGGAGGAACTGTCTTCGGGTTGAGCGGCTGGGGTCGGGGTGTCATCCACAGGGGAACTGCCTGCAGAACCAGTTTCAGCCGATTCCTGGGCAGTTCTGGGGTTTCTGCTTCTAGCTGGCTCGCGTGGTCCAACTCCGGATGGCCTGTTTGTGTCTTCATCAGCCCTGTCTGTGCCGAATCTGTCTGAACCGAACCTGCCGCCTTCCAAAGAGCGACGCTGGGTGGTGATCCGATTCTCATAGGGCAACAAGGCCATTTCCCTGGCGTTCTTGATGGCCAGAGCCACAGCCCTTTGCTGCTGCTCGTTATTGCCGGTAACGCGGCGTGCGCGGATTTTTGCTCTGTCAGAAATGAACCTGCGCAGCAAGTTCACATCCTTGTAATCCACGTACTCAACCTTGTCTTTGGTCAGAACGCTGATCTTCTTGCGCTGCCGCCGCCTCCCCCCTAGGCGACGAGAACGGTTTTGCGGTCGTGCCATCAGAACTCCATTCTTTGGCTTGTCTTCAACTTGGATTGTTGAGTTAGTTTTTTGGCTGAATCTCTTAGTTTAAAAAGGCTCTTCTATATCTTGGCCACTGGGCGGAGTTGCAGCACCACTTGATTGGCTATCACCTTGCGTCTGGTAACGGTTATCCCAGTTGTCCATAGGACTTCTGGTTTCGCCGCCTCCGCCAGCACCCGTATATTGGCCTCCCCCGTACTGACCGCCACCACGGAAGCCTCCGCCAGCTGACCCAGCGTAAGAAGTCTTCTCGTTCTTCTCTACATGGGCTGTAGCCCACCTGAGGCTAGGGCAGACATCTTCAGCGATGATTTCAACCTTTCTTCGCTGTTCCCCCAGTTCTGTCTCCCACTTTTTGAAATTCAGACGCCCGTACACCACGACACGCATCCCCCTAGTGATGGATTCGGAGACGTTCTCCGCCAACTGGCCGAAGCACACCACATCAAAAAAGTTGGGGTCCTCAATCGTCTCTTCGCCCTTGCGGTAGCGGTTGTTCCAGACAATGCCCAAATTGGTCACTGCGTTGCCGACAGACGTTTGGCGTATCTCTGGGTCGCGAGTTGCGTTGCCTACTATTACAACGGTGTTGTCAAATGCCATAATTATTACTTCTCCTGTTAATTTTCTCCCGCTGCCAATTCCTCTGGCTAATCACCTTGGTGAGCTGACTAGGTTTCTCAAGTTTCTTCCGACTGGTCGTCTGCGGACTGTGCTGGTTCCGTATGCTCAGCAGCCGGCTGGTCATCCTGTGGGTGTTCTTGTTCAGTTTCTTCAGTAGCGGGTTTTGGCTCACCGAAAAGCTCTCGACGAGCCGCTTCTTTTTCTGGAAGGCGGATGAGTTTGTGGCGCACCACCTCATCTGCGAGACGTAAGGTTCTTTCCAACGGGGCAAAATCGCCGCCTGGCGCAACGAATTCCAGCACCGTGTAAATTCCCTCAGATTTGTGATTTATCTCGTAGGCAAACCGGCGCCTTCCCCAGCGGTCCTCGTTTGCAATTCTCCCCCCTAGTCCAGCCACAAAGCTGGCAACTCTGTCTACAACTTGGTCAACACCGCTTTCCTCGGTGTCGTTGTCAATAATTATCATTAGCTCATAAGCTCGCATGGCGAGTCGTTCCTCCTCTGGTTCTGCGCCACAGCCCTTAGCTTACAATCTTGGTGCTGCACCCAAAAATGGATGGCAACTCCAGACTAAGGCGTGAAGCCTGTTGCTTCGGCACTGTTGCTGGCGTCTTATGAGTCCTGCGGTGTTTGGAGTGTCCGCAGAACAGGACTTACAAAAGTAAGCCTACCAACCGATAGCTGCATTGTTGGCACACGCCCAATAGATATTCAGACGCGCGGCTGGGGAATCCCGCAGCCCACACCCGAAAAAATGCTTAGGTGGTGCGTAACACCGAGTCGGTGCACAACCAAGTGCCGTTGCGTCGCCCGGCGTCAGCACGCAGCCCACACTCCACCCACTCACCTCGGCAGCGGATGGCGGAAGACCTCAGTTGCTGTGAGGTGTGTCAGACGGTCAATGTCAGCTTGCGGCAGATGGGAAAGCATGTCGCGCAGATGCGTCTGGCAGTGCGGCCAAGTGCTATCGGCGTGGGGGTAGTCGGTCTCCACCATAATCTTGTCGGGTGCCAACCTAAGGGCTGCGTCAATGGTGGACGGGTCGTTGATAGTGCAGAAATAACCGTTGCGCAACAACACTTCGTGCGGGCCCAACTCGCCAGCAGGCCAGAAACTGCGGCCATGCCCTGAAATTTCTATTTGATGCTTGAGTCGGTCATACATAACGGGCACCCAGCCGATGCCGCCTTCGCTGAAGGCCAACTTCACATCAGGAAACCGCAGCGGAATCTTTGACCAAATCCACTCAGCGCAAGCCGAATAAGCCTGGACTTGAAATTTCGTAGCCCCGCAGCCGATGGATGGCCCGGTCGGGTCGGTCGGCAGAAGCTGCCCCGATGAGCCGATGTGCAGACAGATGACGGTGTCGGTCTCCACACAGGCAGCAATGACAGGATCCCACCAGCCCGAATGCAAAGACTCCAAATTGATGTTCTGAGGCTGCTCTGGCAGCGTTACCGCTACAAAACCGCGCTCGGCGTTACGGCGGATTTCATCGGCTGCTAGCTCGGCATCGCGCAGCCAAGTGATCCCCATGGGGATGATTCGCTCAGGATAGCTGCCCCACCACTCTTCGTAAATCCAGTCGTTGAAAGCCCTGGTGACGGCCAAACCCAACTCGGGGTCGGAACATTCAGAATAGACGCGCCCACAAAACCCCGTTATTTGACTGGGAAAACAAATAGACGCCCAAATGCCACCCAAATCCATGTCTTTAATTCGGTGATGGATGTCCCAGGAGCCGCGCCGCATGTCTGAAAATCGAGCTGGTTCAATAGTAAAATCGTCCCGGTCTTTGCGCCCGACCAGAGCGTTGAATCCCAACTGCGCGTAGGTTTTGCCATCAAAAACCCACTGCAATGCACCCGTTTCGGTCTCCACAACTTTCGGCGCAAGGTCGGCAAACTTAGCCGGAACACGCCCCTCAAACACCCAAGGCGGCTCAACCAAGTGGTCATCCACTGAAATTAGGGTGTAGATCTGTTCTTGTGGCTCAGGGTCGGGCAGGAGCATCTCGCTGGGAGGCTCGTTGATGTCCACAACTGTGCTGCTTATGGAGTTATTACTCATAGAAACTAGATTAGTCACCCCTTCTGACATTTTCGCAGGGATGCGAATCAGCCGTGCGGGCTAGTGGCTCAGCCGCTCGGGTTGGCTTCCTCGTCAACCACACTGCCAAGCGGCTTTGAGGGCAAGAACGAAGCCACCACTGCGGCCATCAAACTGGCCACTACCATAAACGCAAAGGTGTTGTCAATAGCAATGTGGTAGGCGTTGACCACGGCTTCCTGCACAGGCTCGATCAAGGTGTCTATTAACTCAGGTTTGTCTTCCAACTCGTCGGTGGTAATCACCTGCCCATCAACTCCGAGTAACTCCACGTCCTCCAACTCCGAGGAAACGCGCGCCGAAAGCAGCACCCCTATGACCACCGTCCCAAGCGTTTGCCCCAACGACCTCATAGAGAAAGCCAAAGCCGTGCCAGCACCTAGATGCCGATACGGCACGGAATCCTGAATGGCAATCGTCACCACGGGTTGAATCATTCCGTTACCCAACCCAGCGATGAAGGCATAAGACATAGCCGTCAGACGACTGGTGGAGGGATCCATCGTCATCAGCAACAAGACCCCGCCAGCAAAAAGCGCGGCGCCAATAGCAGGATAGAACCGATACCAGCCGGTGCGCTTGATCAGCCAGCCGGTGATGGTGGCCGAGCACAAAATGCCGACTGGCACTGGGGTGAGGCTGTAGCCCGCCGCTGTGGGGCTGACACCATTGACCAGTTGGGCATACAGCGGAATCAGGATGGCCGAGCCGAAATTCGCTACTCCAAACAAGAATGTGCCAGCTGAGGCGGCCCGCACTACCCCGTGGCGAAACATAGACAGAGGCACGACTGGCTCAGGCACCTTGAACTGCGAGGCCACGAAAAAAGCCAGAACGACCAACCCGACCACCAGCCAAGGAAGCATGAACTGCCAGCTGTTTTCGATCAGCGCAGCTCCGACGGTGGTGAAGCCAAGCCCCAGCATCAGCAGCGCAGCTCCCCGATAGTCGATTTTGGGGCGTCGCTCCAGTGGCTTGAACCGCCTCGTAGGCGAGACCAGAATAATAGCCACTATGCCCCACGGCAAATTCATGTAAAAAATCCAGCGCCAGCCCACCGATTCCACCAAAAGCCCGCCCAGCAGCGGCCCCAGCAGGCTGGCAATCGTCCAGGTGGAAGTCATGGCAGCTAAATATCCGCCTCGGTTGCGAGCGGGGACAAAATCTCCGATGATTGCTTGACTGAGCGCCACCAGCCCGCCTCCGGCCAAGCCCTGAAGCAGTCGCGCAGCTATTAGCATGGTAAGGCTTTGGCTGGCTCCTGCCAGAGCTGAGGCTACTATGAAGCCCGAAATAGCCACGGTGAAGGCTTTGCCACGGCCGAATTGGTCGCCCAGCTTGCCCCAAACCATCACCGCGATGGTGTGCCCCAGCAAATAGGAGGTGAAAATCCAGGGGGCGTCAGACAGCTTGCCGAGATCGCTGGCAATGTCTGACAGAGCTGTGACGATGATGAGCAGATCCAGCGCAGCCAAGGATGTGCCCAGCATCAAACCAGCCGTGACAAATACCTTTTGGGGAGGCGACAGGTCGTAGGGCGCAGCTTCGGCAGCGTCGGGCAGGTCAGACGCGGCTACGGGACCGTCCGCTGCGACAGCTTCGGACTTGGTCTCAGCAGCCCCCGTTGCTAGTTCGCTGTTTACTTCAGTGTCTTCGCCCTCCGCAGCCGAACCTGAATTTTCTGTGGTCACAAATCAGTTGTGGCTGCAACAATAGCGGAAAGCGCATCCGTCTTTCAGAGTTGCGAATTACAGTGCTGCGAAACCCAACTCCAAATCGGCAATGATGTCGTCAACCGATTCCAGCCCGACCGACAATCTCACCTGACCCGGCTGCACGCCAGCCGAAAGCTGTTCGGCTTCACTCAGCTGAGAGTGGGTTGTGGAAGCGGGATGGATCACCAGACTGCGAACGTCTCCGATGTTGGCAACGTGGCTGTGCAGCTGCAAGGCCTCCACAAAGCGTTGCCCTGCCTCACGCCCACCCCTCACCACAAATGAAGGAATGGAACCGTAGCCAGCTCCAGCAGTCAGCTTGGTGGCCAACTCATGCGTGGGACTAGAGGCAAGACCGGCAAAAAACACCTCTTCCACCTCTTCGCGGCTTTCCAAAAACTCAGCCACGACCTGAGCATTGGCACAATGGCGTTCCATGCGCAAGCTCAAAGTCTCCAAACCCTGCAAAAATAAAAACGCATTGAAGGGCGACATAGCCGGGCCGATGTCTCGCAGCAGCTGAACTCTGGCTTTGATGATGTAGGAACCCGGCCCCAGAGCAGGCCAGTAAGCCAAGCCGTTGTAGCTTGGATCAGGCTCGGTGAAACCGGGAAACTTGTCGTTGGCGGCGAAATCAAAGCTGCCTCCGTCAACTATCAGGCCACCGATGGAGTTGCCGTGTCCGCCGATGAACTTGGTGGCGGAATGGACAACTATATCGGCTCCCCATTCCAGCGGGCGAACCAGCCAAGGGGAAGCAACCGTATTGTCAACCATGAGCGGCACGCCGCTGCTGTGGGCCAGCTCGCCCACTGCGGGGATGTCCAAAAAGTTGTTTTTGGGATTGCCGAAAGTCTCGGCGTAAAAGCACTTGGTGTTGGGGCGCACGGCTGCGTGCCATTTATCCAAATCCGCGGGGTCGTCAACGAAAGACACCTCAATGCCCATCTTGGGCAGGGTATATCTGAAAAGGTTGTAGGTGCCTCCGTAGAGCGATGCGGCGGACACCACATGGTCGCCTGCCTGGGCCAATGTCAAGATGGCTAAAGTCTCAGCCGCTTGGCCGCTGCTGAGCGCCAGCGCTCCGGGGATTCCAACTGCCGTCTCTGTAGCTCCTTCCAAGCTGGCAATCCTGGCTTCCAGAACGGCCTGCGTGGGGTTCATAATCCTGGTGTAGATATTGCCGACCTCCGCCAAGGCGAACAAATTGGCGGCGTGCTCGCTGCTGTTGAAGGTGTAAGCCGTGGTTTGATAGATGGGAACGGCGCGGCTGTTGGTTTCAGAATCGGGGATTTGCCCCGCGTGAATTTGGCGTGTTTCAAAGCCCTGGGAGTTTTCAGACATGAGTTTTATCCTACCTTTGCCTCAGTCGGCTTTAGCGTGGAGCTCGTTTAACGGCGCGCCCAGCACCCCACCTCAACCAATGGCGTAGAAATAGCCGTTGCGGTCGCCCAGATAGATGCTTCCGTTCCAAACTGCCGGGGTGGATTCAACCCTCCAACCCAGAGGCATGGCCCAAAGTTGAGGCGGCCCGCTGGGTGGCTCTGCGGCCACACCGCCAACAGTTCTAGCAGCCGCAGCCCCGGCACAACCGTTGTCCAGCCCGACATCGTAAGCCCGCAGATAGCTGCCCTGAGGGCCGCTGACCCGATCCACGTCGCTGGCAGCCTGCAGCAACACGCCATCCACCACCACAGGACTGCTCCACAGGAACTCACCGAATTGCTTTTCCCAACAAATATCGCCCGTTTGTCGGTCTACCCCCAGCAGCCTGCCGGTGTTGGTGGCGGCATAAACCATATTGGCATAGATGGCTGGCGTGGCCCACAGCCCAGTATCGTCTCGCAGGTGCGCAGGGTTGGTCTCCAAGGGAACTAAATCGGTGACCGACCAGACCACAGGGTCATCGGGCTGGCCGGGGTCAAGCTTGAGAAGCTGCCCGATGGTTTCAGTGCGCTGAGCACTGGCTTCATAGCCTGAGCCTGTGCGCTCCCGCTCCACACCCACATACAGCATGCCCTCGGCATCAATGGTGATGGTGGCATCCACATCGTCACCCGCCCAGAAGCGAAAGGCTCTACGGGGTCGCCAATCAGGGTCGGTGCCCAGCCCTGTCAAATCCCAGCCCTGCACCAGCCCACCCGAGTTGGCGAAATATAAAGTATTGCCCGAAATGGCTACGGAGGATTCAATGGAAAGCTCCGTATCGCCCAAGGCGTCAAGCAACTCCTGGTCCCAGCCTGGGAAGTGGTAAGCCAGCGTGGGAGCGACCACCACTCGCTCGGCCGCGTCATAGCCACGATTCAGCTTGGCGATGTGGAAGTTGCTGTTCTCGCCCCCTTCAAAAAGATAGTCGTTTATGACCAGCGGCGTGGAATCCCAGTCGTCATTCCAGTATCTGGGTGACACTTCGTAGGCATTCAGCCGCCAAAGCTCCTCAGGCTCAGGGCGGTCAAAAGCCACCACACGCAGATTGTTGTCTCGCGACCCGAAATACACTAGGGGATAGCCGTCAGGGTCAATAGTGACTGAGCCTTTGATGAGATCGTCCGTTTGGAAAGGCGGGATGATTGGCTGGCCGTTGGCTGCGTTCAAAAAATGCACCGCCCCGTCATAAGCACCAAAGACAACCCAGGTCAGCCCGTTGTATTCAAACACGGCAGGCTGGCCCGTCCAGCCAGTGCCACACCACTCCACTTCTTGCCCGGCCCACCCCGATAGCGAACACAGCCTGTCTTCAGAGCTGGCTGGATAGACCCATTTGATGCGGGGCTGGGTGGGTATTGGCCCCGTGCCATACCAACTTCTGGTGGGCGAACCCCTGAAAGTCAATAGCCCGTTGCGGTTGCTGCCCCAAGGCTGGCCGGCTGACTGCGGATCTACCCAGACGGACAACTGCGGTTCCGCTGGGGCACTGGGCTGGTTGGGAGAAGTTGGCCCGCCTGGATTTTCTCGGCTTGGGTCGGTGGGGTTGGGCGAGGTGTTAGAGCTAGGGGAAGATTGGGGTGGGATTTCGGTCTGCGGGGTGTTGCTCGGAGGATTGGCTGCTATAGCGGTTTCCTCTGTGGCTGATTCTGATTCGTCGCGGTCGTTGATGAAACTGACAATGCTGAATGTAAGACCAGCCAGCAAAGCTACAACCAAGAACACTCCGACCGCAACTACCGCTCTTTTGGGCATAATCCCCACTGTGGATTTCATTTAGTAAATTCTGCCTTGAGATTGCTTTGCGGTACGCCGGGTATAGAAAAACTGCGAACCGTTAAACAGCAATTCGCAAGCTAAACACAACTTGCCAATGCCACACAACCCTGGGTTGCGTCAGTCGTCATCATTCCAAGCTTCTTGGCACAGCCGTTTTTCTTCTATTTCCGCTTGGTTCAGTTCTTCTTGCAGCTCTTTGACTTTTTCGACTGCGATTATCCACTCCTTCTGCTTTTTGGTTATCTTCATCTTTTTGCCTGGCGTGTGGCACAGCTTGTCTGCCCCCACCAACTCTTTGACCTTGCGCTCCAAGACAGTCCTGTACGCATCCCGAGCGGCTTCTTGGGAGGTTATGTCCAGTCGGAATTCGCCAAGTATCACATCCGCTTCGTCAAAGATTGTGATATCCCACGGGGCTGAACTGCCCATCGTGAGGTCTATTTCCACAATGTGTGCGGCGAGCCTTTGGGCTAGTTTGTCTGGCGGGCCACCGGTGAATGTTTCACTCCCAACGGCGAGACCTGCCACGTGGCAAAACAAATATCTTGACATAGAGTCACGCGCTAAAAATTCTTTCAGTTCTGGCTCTCTTCTTCCGAGGAGGATTTCGCAAGCTCAGTTAAAGCCTAGTTATTTGACACCGACCGAAAAGCTCGGCGCAACAACGGCAGGTCTTCGTCAATGTTGGATTCAACTTGCGGGTCGGAAGCTGGCAAGTTTGAATCTTCTAAGTCAAGGTTCGCTTCTGCCTCCACATCCTGCCTAGTCTGTTGTTTCTGTTGTTTCCGCGAATCTTCAGTCTTGCGGCCAGCTGCGCTGGATTTGCCCTGGCTGCCTTTTGACGATTTCTGCTTGGCTTTTTGGGTGGATTTTCTACTGCTGCCTTTGGCAGGTTTGCCAGCAGATGAAAGAGCTGAGTCCAATACAATGACGTTGTCTGGCTGCGACTGCTCCTCCGCGAGGGCATCGTGCTGCGCTTCGTCATCAGACTGGGCATCCTCCTCGGCTTGGCGGGCCAGATAGGTGGCTAGTTGAGGGTCGCCCACTACACGCAAATCAGTCAAAGCCCAAGCCTGTGGAACCACCAAGGCATCAGCGTGACTCTGGCACAGCAAAAACGCCTGTGGGTGGATGTCAGCACCCTCCTCAAGCGAGGAAAGCCAAGCTCGCGAAGCTTTCGGGTCAAACAGACATACCACAGTGGCTGACTCTGAACAATCTCCCCGATAACACTTACTAGCCATAATTCAAAGATATTGGAATTCGCAAGGCCTCCGGGGTTTCAAATTAAATACCTTCGGAGATTTGCAGCCAAAATCTAAACTGCGTATATGGGAAATCTCCTGGATTGGCGCTGGGTTGAGCAGCTGACACGACTATTTGAGCTGTGTAACGTTACCTCTGCTGAAACCGTGGTCGTGCTCACTGATGTCCACACCGATGACCAACTACGCGAGACATGCCATCTGGCGCTGCAGCGACTTTCGCCGGAAGTGGTCAGCGTTATTTTGCCAGACACAGGGCCTAACCAGCTAGACACCGACGTCCTGGCCATACCTGCGGTGCAAGCAACCGTCCAGGAAGCGGATTTTGTGGCTGACTGCACGCGCAGTGGCATCGCTGCGAGCCATTTGCTGCCGAGTGTGCTCAACCAGGGCACTCGTATTTTGACGTTGGACCAATTCTCGCCCGCCGAGTTGTTTGCTCCGCATTCTGCGTTGAGAACACGGATTGAGGCTGGTATTGGATTGCTGGAGGATGCCCGTCGGGTTTGTTTGACGACGGGATTGGATACGGCACCTTCGCCAACTGAGTTGAGCGTTCCTTTGGAGACTGCACAGGTTTGTGGCACCTGGGGCTTCAGCAGTGAACCCTCCAGCGTCGCTCGCTGGCCCGGCGGGTCTGTCTATGTCAATGTGCCTTCCCTGGTGGATGGCTCTGCCGCGGACTCTGCCGCCGACACCCCCGCCCCAAGCAGCCTCGCGGCGGGCCAACTGACGCTTTCCCCTGGCGACATCAACCTGGCTGCCCGCTCATATATCCGCTCGGCTGTTACTTTGCTGATTGAAGACGGAGTTGTGGTTGAAATCACAGGCACAGGCGATGATGTCTCAATAATAAACGCGCAGTTGGATGCACTGCTGTCCAACGACCCGGAAGGTTCCACCCTCAAGACGCTTGGCTGGGGCATGCTGCTGCCCGCACGAGTGCCTCATTTTCCCAATCAGCATGCCTCGCATTCGCTGCTGCTGCCTGAAGATTTCCCGATTGACCCTCAAGTTGTCCATCTGGCGGGAGTGTGCTTCGTTTCGTTTGGCGACTCGTTTCAGGATTTGCGCACACTCAGCAGCTCGGTGCTATTGGCTTTGCGAAGCGCAACCCTCATCTGTCGCAGCGAAACAACTAAGACAGAACTAGTTGGCTCAGGCGAACTCCAAGGGGCTTTAGCCCCGGACATCTACGAAATCGCCAGTCGCGGCTAGCTGGAGCAGCTCGCCACTCCAAAGCCTGCCCGCAAACTCAGCGTAAGGCAAAACCAAAATACCGTCTTCGGTTTTAGACGGATACGGTTGTCGGCACACCATGATGCGGTCTATTATGTGCGGATAGCGCTCGGCCAACTTGCGCAGGCCGGTAAAGTCTTTCCTTTCCAGTCGCTCGGCAGACTTGGCTTCAATGGCTACACGCCCTCCCACAATAAAATCTACTTCGTGCCCCAGCTTCCAATAGGCCAAATGCTTGGCACGGGAGTCCTTTCTGTGGTAATCAAGATAGGCCACAAGCTCATGGCAGACCCAATTTTCAAAGGCCTTTCCGAAATCTGATGAACCCACCGATATGTGGCTGCCGCGCCTAGCTAAGGAATTGACCAGCCCGACGTCAGTGAAATAAAACTTTGCGCTTTTGCTCTCCCCGCTTTTAGGCTCCTTGCGGTAGGGGTCAAGCCATCGGCAAAGCAAAGAATCTTCCAACACTTCAACATAGCCCCTGACCGTATAGGCCGAAACCTCGCCACTCGCCTTGGCAATGTTGGCGTAACTCACAGTTCTGCCGTCCCGCAGAGCAGCTTCCATCAAAAAAATTCTGAAGCTCTGATAATCCCTGGTGCGGGCGGCTTCACTGATTTCCCTATAGAGATAATTGCCGATATAGCCGTCTATGAAATCAGGTGTGCCATGGGCGGGCGGCAAGTAGCCCTTGTTCAGCACCGCTTCCAAGTTGAAGTCATCGCCAAATTCTTGGGACGTCAAGCCGTGCAGCACAAACGTCCCAGCCCGGCCTCCCAGCAAATTCGCACCTCGCAATTTCAGCAAATTGGAGCCGCATAAAGCGAATTTAAGTTTTGAATTGTCAATCAGCCACTGGATTTCGTTCAGCAGCGCGGGCACTAGCTGTATCTCATCTATGACAATTTGCTTATAAGGCGAAGCATTTTCTAGCTCATAGCGCAGAGCCTCGGGGTTCTCTGCATATTTGCGATAGGACGAGCCTGCTGTCAAATCCACCCAAATATGGTCGCGTTTGGGGTATTGCTGCAGCAGCAATGTGGTCTTTCCAACTTGCCTCAAACCCCAAAGGAAGAAACTTCGCTCCCCAGGTTCAGGGAGCGACAGCGCCCGGTTATACACAGGCTAATTTTACGAAAATTAAAAAGAATTTCTGAATTTTTGGAAAAAACAAAAATGGATTTTTGATTTAAGCCAAAATTGCACAAGTGCTTTGCAAGCTTTGGGGCCTAAGACTCTTGAAACGCAGACAACTCCGCCTGACTCTGGCGGAACAAGCACAACTGAGCCTGCCAAAACCTGCCTGCTTGCGCTATTCAAAATTGTTGCCGTCAAGCCTGAGCGTAAGTCTGCCTTGGTCGGCGCGCTCGGCAAGTTCAGTTGGAATTTCGCCTGTGAGGTTGTTGCCTGAGAGATCAAGAAAGTTCAGGTTGGTGAGACGGCTCAACTCGGCCGGCACGCTACCGGTGAGTTCATTGTCTCCAAGAAATAACTCGCTTAAGTTGAACAAATTGCCCAGTTCAGGTGGGATTTCACCCGTCAGGTTGTTGCCGCCCAAATCAAGTACGGTGAAACTAGAAATTCGGCCAAGCCAAGCTGGAACTTTTCCCGACAACTGATTATCCCTCAAAGCCAATGTTGAAAGACTGGCTAAGCTGGCAAACTCAGCGGGAATGCCGCCCGACAGACGATTGCCCCCCAGATCAAGCCGGGTAAGGCCAACTAAATCACCCAACTCAGGCGGAATCACACCCGACAGACGATTGCCCATTAGGTTGAGGACACCCAAATTGGTGAGATCGCCCAGCTCAAGCGGAACACTGCCCGACAAAACATTACCACTCAGATCCAATATTGAAAGGTTGGTGAGATTGCCTAGTTCAGGTGGAATCTCCCCTGTCAAGTTATTACCTCTGAGATTGAGTATGCCGAGGCCAACTAAATCACCCAACTCAGGCGGAATCACACCCTCAAGACCGTCATTTGAAAGAAACAGCCCAGTAACTTTCCCCGAACTAGAAACTTGAACTCCATCCCAGGCATCTTCAGCTAGGGGAACTTCTCCCCACTGCTGCGGCTGCTGCGACCAACGCTCTTTCAAGACGAGCAGGGTTTCACAGTCTTGCTCCAGGTTCGGATCAGATATCAAGGTGTTGGGGTGCTCAAAACTGCAACGGCTCAGTTCATGGGACGGTTCTGACGTGAGAGATTCTGGTACTGCCGTTTGAGATTCTGGTGCCGACGTGACATTTTCTGGAGTGCTGCCTTCGCTGGCGCTACCGCATCCTGCTGCAACCAGCCCAACGGCTGCCAGCCCCAGAACAACCCACCGAAAACAGCGCACTAACTGGCTGCCCGCTAGGCGGCTGGGCCGAACAGCCAATGGTTTCACAGAGCAGCCCCTTCGTATCGCCAAAAACTGACGCCGTTCGCTCGCACCGACCGCAAAAATGAATGTGGATCCACCAAGCCCGCCAACCCAGCCGCACCTTCGCAGACCAACTCCCCGCTGCCCAACCGCAAGGCTGTCTCCACCGCCACCGCGGCAGCTGCAGCACCCGGTCGGGCAACAGCCCCAAGCACAGTCTGGGAAGGCTCCCCGCTTTTGCGCCCGCGGACTTCAACCCGCACAGCCCCCACACCCCCCTCAGCAGGAGGTGGTGTCAACATGGGAAATTTGGAAGTCCACCTGTCTTGGCGCCGAGCGGCACGTCTAGCCACAATGCGTCGTGCCCTAGGATAGGCCGCCTGAAGCAACAACGGCTCAGCCAGCCCTGCCAAGCAACAATCCACCGGCCCGATCGGGTCGGGAAACCAGCAAAGCTCCCGCCCTGAACCGCCTGATCGGGTTCGCCAACTTCCGTCGCGCCACTCAAGGGCACGCTGGCGCAGCGACCGGTGGTAGCTCTTAGCACAAGCTCGGCCTCCAGTGCCCGTGCGAGTGAGATGAATCTCCTCTACCAATTGAAAATCACCTGCCGCTTTGACCGCTAAAACACACGACAAACCAGGCGAAAATGCTGCCCCTACAATAAGACAAGCCTTATTGGCTCTGGCCAAGCTGTCCAGTGCCAACAGATTTTCAACCTCGTTCAGGCTGTCGGCCGTGGCCACCACGGAAACCCCCTGCGCCAGATATTGAGCAGCCGAACTTACCTGCTGCGGAGTGGCCAAAATGACAACATCCACTGCTGGCTGGCGGAAATTCCTCAGATACGGCCTGAGACGCTTGCGATGGTCGCTGGCCAGTTCGGTTGCCGTCACGTCTTCGTGGGAGCGCAAAAGTCGGATGGCCCGTCCGCCCACAACCCCCTTGCCTATTACTCCGATATGCACAATACGCTTTTCTGACTTGCCATTTTTAGCAGCGCCAACAGCCAGCTATCAACTACTGGGCGCGCTGGCTGCCAATGTCAATGACCAAGCGCAAACCGCTAGTCGTCAAGGTCAAGTTCCTGCCAGCCGCCGCCATCCAGGTTGGCTTCCACAGCTCCGGTGGCACGCAAAATAGCGGTTACGGCAGCGGCAATCACAACTGCTGCTATCCATTTGACAAGCGATCGAAAACGTCGAAACATGCTGTGGGGCTAGCTGGACTTGAACCAGCGACCTCACCCTTATCAGGGGTGCGCTCTAACCGAACTGAGCTATAGCCCCAATTAATTTTAACTTTAGCAATGCTAGCGTAAAACTATGTTTGACAGGCAACCATCGTCCGCCAAAACCGCACACACCGCAAGTCAGAAAGCTTCAAACCCCAAGTCTAGCCCCAAAGCTAGGTGGCTGGCCACCTTGGCTCTGCTGGTTTTAGTGGCTTTGGCCAGCACAGGGTGTTTCCGTTTCACCTATTCAATTGGGGTTTTAAACTCTGAAGAAGCAGAGACCAAACTGTCTGCTTCGCTAGACCCAGCAAGCTTTCCATTTGGGGACCAACTGGAGGGGCTGAGGTTGGGCACCAACGGAGCGTTGTTGGAAAGTCTGTCTGCCCGCCGAAGTGAGTATGTCAATCATGAAAATGCAGCTGAGCTTTTGGAGTATCTTGACAACATCTCTTTGAGCTTTGACGCTTACATAGAAGAAGATGGTTGGATTGGCATGGAACTCTCGGCCAGTTCTCCTGTGGCTACGCCAGAGGACTTGCGAGGGATTGAAGCTCAAATTTTTGACGACGCCACCAACTTTGCCGTCAGGGATTTCTTTTCGTTTCAGAATTCGGCTGTGCTGGAAGAAACCGGCAGCGGTTGGAGCTTTAGTTTGGATTTCGCCGGTGAAATCCTTGAGGATTTAGTTGACCTGCCCGAAACGCTGAAGGATTTAGGCGCTCTAGCAGAGTTGGTAGAGGACCGCAGGTCTGCCGGGGGAGACAGTTTTGACGACCCTGAACTCTTTTTCTCCGTAACACTGCCAGGCAACCTAAAAACCACCACCGCAGAAGATGTTGTGACCGCCGATGGCTTCACCACCGCTACCTGGCAGGTTTTTCCGCTGGCTAATTTGACACCCTATCTGGCTGAAGGCATCGTTCTGGAAACTTCCACGGGCAACGACGATTTCCCCATTTGGTTGATATTTGTGCTGGCTGGCGTCGCGGTCGTGTTGTTGGGGGTGCTGACTCCGAGGAAGTTCATTCGCAAACTATTCAAGGGCGGCTCGGAGAAACCTCACGGTGAAACCATCATTCTGACAGCCGACCAGGAAGCTATTGAAACCGTTGCAGCAGATGATAAAAAGCCGGAGACAGAAGCGGTCAAGGCGGCGATTGCAGATGCGGAAGCAGAAGCGGAAGCAAATACCAGCGAGACTAACTCCGAAAAACCCGAAGCAACTGGCGCGGGCTAGGCAGTTGGGGCAAGCCAGCCAGCTGGTAAAAGCTGATCAACTAACTCACCTAGGCAGCCTGTGCTGATCAATCAGGCATCAAAGCGGCCTGGTGTCTGACTAGTTCTTCTAGGGTGACTTCTTCTGGGACGACTTTGACGCGAGCGGCGGAAGCGAACTGTTTCCTCCTCCACAACTGTCATCCGGACCCCGCCGACCAGGACGCTGATCAGGTTGTAGAGCAAGCACAAAATGACGGTCAGGGCTGTCAAAAGGAGCACGCTGAACAGCCCAGCCCAAATATACCACTCAAAGATTTCTGAGCCATTCACTGTAAATGTCTCGTAGTTGAATATCTCCAGAATAAAGTTTTCAAAGCGCTCAATATAGCCGCTTGAGACCGCAAACCCCCAAAGCAACAAACCCGCCAGTAAAAACACACCCCAGACGCAAAAATAAAACAGCAACGATACCTTCAGAACCGACCAAAGCTCAAACCCATAGACGATGCGCCTGACCCTAAGCGCTTCTCGCCTGGTAGTGCGGCGTTGGTTCAGCCGGCTGGTGGATTGTGCACTTGAAATCGGCTGAACGAAAGTTTCGGCTTGGGAATGCGCGTCCGCTGGAGGGCGGGTTCTTGGAACTCCGGTTTCTTCCGGCTGTTGATCCAAGAAATCAGACGGCAAATTAGACGGCGGCTGCGGATGTGCCGATGGCTGCAAGGACACGACTTCAGTTTATGATAGTAATTTCCTGCGCCTTGGAAAGCACCTCCCCTCAGGGCTTGGTGTTCGGGGGCTTGATATTCAGAACCTCAGGGCTTGGAGCTTAGCTGCATGGCTGGTTGGAAACAGCAGCTGCCTTAGAAGAAACAGGGGTATTTGAAATCAAACTTGCTAGGAAGTTGTTCTTGCCGTGAAGCAGGGCTTGGCTCTCTTGAACTTCAACTTCCACCCGGCAATGACTTGAATCCAGCGAATTCCACTCAATTGACACAACCTCAAAGTTGTTGGCCTGTGCTAGTGCTTCAGCAGATTTCTCGGCCCCGGCGGATTGCCCGACTCCATCGGCAGCAGCCGCCAAGGCAACGCTATCGGCTACGGCATCAGCCAAGGCTATACGAGCAAGTCTGTCTCCCAAAGCACCGAGAACTAACATGACGCCAGCCCCGAGCCCCAATATCACGGCGACCACTGGCAATACCTGCCCGTCCGATTTACGAATTTTGGCCCTCCTCGCTGTCTGGCCCGGCTTGGTGAGATGCAGTTTCGGTGGCTTCGGCAGTTGCGCCTGTCTCCGCTGCCTTGACCGCGGGCGCATCCGTATAAGCAAGTTCAGCCTCCCCGGCCTCGGCCTCCCCAGCCTCGGCTTCAATCGGCGGCGCCGGGGCGACATCCTTCACAAAATCATCCTCGCCCAGTTTCATGGAGGTAACCCCCGTAGCTGTTCGGCCCTGGATTGACAAATCGCTGACCCGCAGCCGCACCATCATGCCATGGTTGGAGATGAGAAGGATTTCAGAATCATCAGCTGCGCCCAGGGCTCCGGCCACTTCTCCCCTGTCCTCCCTAATGCCAAGGCATTTGACTCCATAGCCTCCTCTGTGGCGCCTGGTGAAATCGTCAAATTCAGCCCGCTTGGCAAAACCCTTGGTTGAAACTACCACCAGATGCTCCTGCGAGTCCTCTACCGCCAAGGCGACCAATCTATCGCCTGGGCGCAGCCGAATGCCCCTGACTCCGCGAGAAGCCCGACCTGTCTGGCGCACTTCGTCAAGTGAAAATCGAATAGCTTGACCCCGCCTAGTCACTAGCACGACATCGGCATCTTGCTTGACGGGATCTACCTGCACCAACTCGTCCCCCTCCGCCAAGACGAGGGCCTTCAAGCCTCTGAAATTGCTGTCATATTGAGTAAATAACGACTTTTTGATCAAACCCTTCCGGGTCACAAACAACAAATAGGGGCAAGTTTCGTAGTCGCGGGTGTCTATGACCTCAGCTATTCGCTCCCCCTCATGCAAATCAAAGAAATTTACCAGCGGAGTTCCTTTTGACTGGCGCCTCTGGAAGGGAAGCCGATGGGCCTTGATGCGAAACATGCGGCCGAAGTTGGTGAAAAACAACAAAAACGAATGAGCTGAGGTGTGAATTATCTTCTTGATGTTGTCATCTTCATTGATCGAGGCAGCCCTGATGCCCACACCGCCGCGCCCCTGAGTGTGAAATTCGCTCGCCAGCACGCACTTTGCATAGCCTGCGGTCGACAGCACAAACACCACCATCTCGTCATCGATCAGGTCTTCCAAATCCAACAAGCCCAGATCGCTGCTCAGTTCTGTGCGCCGAGGCTCGCTGAATTCGCTTTTGATGGTTAGGAGTTCCTCAATGATCACACCTTTGAGCCGCTCTTCGTCGCTTAAAATCTCGGTCAACTCAGCAATTTCAACTTGCTTGGCTTCGTATTCCTCAGCCAACTCCTGGCGGGCTATGCGAGTTAGGCGCCCTAAAGTCATATCCAAAATGTGCTCGGTTTGGGCTTCGCTGAACTCAAACGGCTCAGCCATCAAAGCTGCCCTAGCAGCAGCCCTGTTTTCGCTGGCGCGGATAGCAGCGATGATCTCATCTAACAGGTCAACCGCTCGCAGCAGCCCCTCTAAAACGTGTGCCCGCTCCTGTGCCTTGTTCAGACGGAACTCCGAGCGCCGGGTCACCACATCGATTTGATGCGACGTATAAGCCGTGAGCAGTTGGCGCAGCGTCATGGTACGAGGAATGCCGTGGTCTAGCGCCACCATGTTGGCGGGGAAGGAAATCTGCAGGCGGGTGTTCTTGAACAAGTTATTCAAAACAACCTTGGGATTGGCATCCCTTTTCAAATCAAAAACCAGACGTGTTTTGCCCTTGGCAGACTCGTCTCGCATCTCCCTGATGCCTGAAAGCTCCTGGTTTTCCTTATTCTCCACCAACTGCTGCACCTTCAAACCAACAGACTCCACACTTACCTGATATGGCAGTTCGGTAACCACGATGCGATAAGTGTCGTCAAGCTCTTCAATTTCGGTGCGAGCACGCAGCTTGATGGCGCCACGGCCACCCAGATAGGCGGAGCGAATGCCTTGCTGTCCCATGATGAGACCGCCAGTCGGAAAATCGGGGCCCTTGACGTGCTCCAACAGAACTTCGTCGGAAACAGTTGGCTCGCGCAGCAGATGCACCACAGCATCAATCACTTCGCTTAGGTTGTGGGGCGGGATGTTGGTAGCCATCCCGACGGCGATGCCCTGGCTGCCATTGACCAACAGATTGGGGAAACGAGATGGCAGCACTTGCGGCTCTCGGTGGCGCCCGTCAAAGTTGGCCAGGAAATCCACCGTTTCCTCATCTATGCCGCTCAGCATGTGAGAAGCCAGTGAAGACAGACGACATTCCGTGTAGCGATAGGCTGCCGGGCGATCCCCAGGCGAGCCAAAGTTGCCGTGCGGGTCAACCAGCATATGGCGGAGACTGAAATCCTGCCCCATGCGAACCAGAGCGTCATAGACAGCACCGTCACCATGAGGGTGGTATTTGGCAATCACATCGCCCACTACGGTGGCGCACTTGACGTGACCTCGGTCGGGGCGCAAACCGCTTTCAGACATCGACCACAAAATCCGGCGATGAACTGGCTTCAAGCCGTCGCGGGCGTCGGGGAGTGCCCTGGAGATGATAACCGACAGCGCATATTCCAAGAACGACTCCTCGACTTCGGAGACCAGCTCAACTCTTTGGATGTTGTCTGCGTCGGCATTGGCATTGGCGTCGGCACCGGCGGCTTCCGCTGCGTTGGGGGCTTCTAGGCCATTGGATACGGCGGCTTCGGAAGCACTGGATCCGGATGCGGCCGCCCCGCCTGGCACTTCGCTAGTTCCAGAAGCCTTGCCCCCGTTTGGCAGGCCAACCCCCGATCCAACCCCCTCGGGGGCGTTGGGATCAGATGTCGAGGAATCGGACATCGCCTGCGTTCTCCTGAATGAACTTCTTGCGGTCTTTTACCACATCACCCATCAGCTGGGAAAAAACTTCGTCGGCAATGGCGGCTTCCGCTACGGTTACTTGCAACAGCGTCCGGTCATCAGGGTTTAGCGTGGTATCCCACAACTCTCCTGCGTCCATCTCTCCTAGACCTTTCAACCGCTGAAATTCATTCTTGTGATTGGGCTTGTTGTGCAAAAACTCGTCCTTGGCAGCATCGTCTTTGAGATAGATTTTCTTTTGCCCCACCATGGTGGAATACAAAGGCGGTTGCGCCACATAGACATGTCCCTGTTCCACAAGCTCTCGCATTTGACGATAAAAGAAGGTGAGCAGCAAAATACTGATGTGTTTGCCATCCACATCAGCGTCGCACAACAGCACAATCTTGTGATAGCGGATGTCATGGAGGCTGAACTCTCCGCCAAAACCGGCACCGATGGCACTGATAAGCGCGGTGATCTCTTCGTTTTCAAACATTCGGTGGGCCGCCGCCCGCTCCACATTCAAAACCTTGCCACGCAAAGCCAGAATTGCCATTTTCCTGGGGTCACGGGCTTGCTTGGCCGAACCACCAGCTGAATCGCCCTCTACGATGTAGAGTTCGCGCTCTTGTGGGTTCTTGGAAGAACAGTCCGCCAGCTTTCCCGGCACACCCGTGCCCCCTAGGGAATTTTTTTGCCGAACGGCGTCGCGGGCATTTTCGGCTGCCAGCCTGGCTTTGCGAGCCAGCAGCGATTTTTGAATTATTTTGTTGGCTGCTGAAGGATTTTCCTCCAGCCAACGCATGAAATATTTGTTGGTAGCCCGCTCCACAAAGGAAGCCATGTCGCTGTTGCCCAGCTTGCGCTTGGTTTGCCCCTCAAATTGAGGCTCCCGCAGCTTGACGCTGATGATGGCCGTCAACCCCTCTTGGATGTCATTGCCAGACAGATTCTGCTCGTTGTCCTTCAACTTGTTGTATTTGCGAGCATAGCGATTGACAATCGCGGTGAACGATTTTTTGAAACCGGTCTCGTGAGTGCCGCCTTCGGTGGTATTGATGCCGTTGGCGTAGGAGTGAATGCCGTCCCCGTAGGATCGGGTGTTCCACTGGAAGGCAATCTCCAGTTCTTCGCTGTTTCCTATTTCCTGGAAGGTGCCGATTTCGGGGAATAGCGGCTCTTTGGACTTATTCAGGTGGCGGACGAAATCCTCAATGCCGTTTTCGTTGTGGTAAACACTCCAAGCGTAAGCACGAGCTGCGCCAGAGTTGTTGGCACCAGAAGTGCTGTGGCGTGATTCCAAATCCGCTGTCGCATGGCTGAGGGTTTCCATAGCCTAGACAGCCAAAGTATCGGCTTCGGCCGTTTCGGAGATGTCGTCTGACATAAATTCCTGGTCTAACCCGTCCAGCTCCAAGTCGTCTTCTAAATAGTCCTCCATCCCGTCAGTTGCTTCCAGGTGTGCCGCCATTCTGCTTGGCACTCGCAAATCCCTGAAGCGAATCTGCAGCCCCTTGTTGAGAAAGCTCATGATCCTCAAGCGCTCTTTGACTGTCTGAGCCTTGAAAGCGGTGTCTTCAAATATTTCAGGGTCGGGCCAGAAACGAACTGAGGTTCCGGTGGGGGCAGACATGGGGCCTTGCGGGTCATCGTCGTAGTCTTGGTAACTGGTGTCGTCTCGGCCGGCCTGTTGCATAGGCTTGGCCAGCATTCCACCATCTGAGAACGACAGCTTGTAGATACTTCCGTTGCGCCGAATTTCAGCTTCAAGCTTTTCTGACAGGGCATTGACCACAGAAATGCCCACTCCGTGAAGTCCTCCCGACATGACGTAGGCCCCGGTTTTGAACTTGCCGCCGGCATGCAGCTTGGTGAAAACCACCTCTGCGGCGGGCCGGCCGGACTCATGCATGTCTGTAGGAATACCCCGACCATTGTCCACCACCTGACAGGAACCGTCGCGGTGTATGGTGACGTCTATTTTATCGCAATGCCCAGCCATGGCTTCATCAACTGAGTTGTCCACGACTTCCCAAATCAAATGATGCAGCCCGCTGCTGCTGGTATCGCCCACATACATCGCTGGACGCTTGCGCACCGCCTCCAAACCCTCCAGCACATCAATACCCGTAGCACCATATTCGTTTTCATCTCCATCTGCCTCACCTTCGCCTCCGTCCGCTTGACCGTCGCCATCCACCTGACCATTCATGTTCTGCATTGGCAATTGTTGCGCTGGCAGCAAGGTTTCTTGATTCATGATTTGGTCTCCTTTGCTGGCCGGGCAAGGCATTGAAACTCACAGAAAATAGGCAATTTTCAGGCTGCCTTTGAATCCCAGCAATTGGCTTAATGATCTTTATTGAAAGTAACAATTTCAGTATAGTTGAGTGCTGCGAATTCCACTAATTTTTTTGGCGAATTTTCAGGTTAAAAACTTGGAAAAACAGCCCCTGAAAATTGCTTGGTCAGCACCTCGCTCAGACCAAAGG
>JAPYNY010000009.1 GCA_028283145.1 Candidatus Hopanoidivorans cymbastelae | reverse complement strand
AACACGCCCCAAATTCCAGAAAAACCCACTCTGGACGGCTTAGGAGACCGCTGGATTCAGAATTGGCTGACTGAAGGCACCTACCATTTCAACCGCTCGGCGCCACCAAAGCGCGTCTTCTCCATAGATACGCCGCCCCCGACCGTTAGCGGCTCGTTGCACGTGGGGCACATGTTCAGCTACACCCACACCGACACCATTGCCCGCTACAAGCGAATGAGTGGCTGGGAGGTTTTCTACCCTATGGGCTGGGACGACAACGGCTTGCCAACCGAACGTCGTGTGCAGAATTATTTTGGCATCCGCTGCGACCCTTCTCTCACCCAAAAAGTGGAACTGCCAAAATCGCCTGCCAAGCAGCAAATAGCCGTTCCCAGGTCGCAATTCATTGAGCTTTGCGAACAGTTGTGCGCCCAGGACGAAGTGGCTTTTGAGGAGCTTTTCCAACGCTTGGGTTTGTCGGTGGATTGGAACTTTACCTACACAACCATTGAGGACAACAGCCGCAAAATCTCACAGTTGGCTTTCTTGCGCAACTTGGAGCGTGGCGAGGCCTACCAAGCTGAAGCGCCTTGCTTGTGGGACATCTCATTTCAGACTGCCGTGGCTCAAGCCGAGTTGGAAGACCGGGAACAACCCAGCGCCTATCATCGCTTGGCCTTTCGCAGCTCAAGCGAGTTGTTGTCGGCGGAGGTTTTATCGCAAGCGGCCCAGCAAAACGCGCCACACCACGATACAGCCAGCCAAAATACAGCCCAGCAAACGACAGCCAACCCGGACGCTATTTTTGTGGAGACCACACGGCCTGAATTGCTGGCTGCTTGCGTGGCTCTTGTGGCACATCCTGATGACACCCGTTACCAGTCGCTGGTGGGAAGCTCCGTCTTCACCCCCCTGTTTGATGTTGAAGTGCCGGTGTTGTCGCACCCCCTGGCTGACCCTGCAAAAGGATCGGGCATAGCCATGATCTGCACTTTCGGAGACACCGCCGACGTAACTTGGTGGCGTGAGTTGGATCTGCCTGTGCGCCCCATCGTCGGCAGAAATGGACGGATCCTCGCCGAGCCGCCGGCAGGTCTGTTATCGCCCAGAGCCTTGGAGTCATACCAGCAAATAGCGGGCAAGACCATCCACAGCGCCCGTGAGACCACCGTGGAGTTACTGCTATCTTCGGGTGAACTTGTGGGAGAGCCTCGTCCGATCACCCATGCCGTCAAATTTTTCGAAAAAGGCGACCGCCCCCTAGAAATCATCACCACCCGCCAGTGGTATCTGCGCAACGGTGGGCGCAACCAGCCTTTGCGCCAAGAACTGCTCCAAAGAGGACAAGACTTGAACTGGCTGCCCCCCTATATGGCAGCCCGCTATGAAAACTGGGTGAATGGGTTGACTGGCGACTGGTTGCTCAGCCGGCAAAGGTTTTTCGGAGTGCCTATCCCGGTGTGGTATGGGGTGCACGCCGACGGCTCGGCCAACTATGAGCAGTTGTTGCTGCCGACGACTGAGCAGTTGCCGGTCGACCCCTCCAGCGATACCCCCCAGGGCTATACTCCTGACCAGCGGGGGCAGCCTGGCGGCTTCATAGGCGATCCGGATGTATTAGACACTTGGGCAACTTCGTCGCTGACGCCTCAGATTGCCTGCGGCTGGGGCCAAGACGACGATTTGTTTGAGCGCACCTTTCCGATGTCGGTTCGCCCGCAAGCACATGAGATAATTCGGACTTGGCTGTTCTCCACAGTGGTGCGCGCCCATTTGGAGCACGATACATTGCCTTGGGAAAACGCGCTCATCTCCGGCTGGGTATTGGATCCTGACCGCAAGAAGATGTCCAAGTCAAAAGGCAATGTGATGGTTCCGACCAACGTGCTGGAAAAATACGGGGCTGACGCCGTGCGCTACTGGGCTGCCAGCGGTCGTCCCGGCGCAGACACTGCCTATGAGGAAAGCCAGCTGAAAGTCGGGCGGCGACTGGCCGTGAAAATTCTGAACGCCAGTCGATTTGTCTTGAGTTTCGCCGCAGAGACCAGCCAGAACCAGTCCGCTGGCGAAGTTGAACTTGAACCCATCGACTTGGCCATTTTGAAGAACTTGGCTGAAGTCACTCACGAAGCCACAACTGCCTTTGAGAATTTTGACTACTCACGCGCACTTGAGCGCACAGAAGCCTTTTTCTGGGATTTCACCGACAACTATCTGGAGCTGATAAAGCATCGAGCTTACGGGGAACATGGAGCGGCCAGAGCGGCTGCGGCTCACTTCAGCTTGCAACAAGTGCTGTCGGTGGTGCTGCGACTTTTTGCCCCGGTCTTGCCCTTCGCAACTGAAGAAGTCTGGTCTTGGTGGCAGCAGGGTTCCATCCACCGCTCTAGCTGGCCAGACGCCGATGAGCAGGCGAAACTAGCCGCCGGTGGCAACCCCAAAGTGTATGAAGCGACTTCTCAAGTTTTGGCTCAGATTCGCAAAGCCAAAAGCGAGTCACAAAGACGGCTCAACAGCGAAGTTTCCAAGGTGCTAGTTACCGACACTGCCGAAAACCTGCCACTTATGCAACTAGCCCAAGACGACCTTCAATCAGCTGGCCACATTGCTGAAGTGGCTTGGCAACAAGGTGCCAGTTTCGCCCTTGAGATCACTTTCCCAGACTAAGTCACAGCACCTAACCACAGCCCTGCAGAGTCGGGCAGCCCTGCAGGGTCGGGGTGATCGTCCTGTGGGACCGGGCGTGCGGTCAGGAGTTATGGACCGCACCCCCAAGGCGGCGACTTAGGCGACTTAAATATCATCCATCTCCAGCATCTCCGTCTTCGTCTGCTCCTTTGTCTATCTTTTCTTCGTGGTCAAGCCGGTAGCGCGGCACCTCAGCAACCTCGATAGACGATTTGCTCGGCTTTTCGGGTGGTGGTTGATCGCCTTCTTGTCGCACCCAAATTGTGCGTTGCGGAAATGGAATTTCGATACCAGCTTCGTCAAAAGCCTCTTTGATGCGCAGCCTGAGCTCACGCTCCACAGCCCACTGCGTAGCAGGTTCGGTCTTGATCACCAAACGGATGGCAATTCCATCGGCGCCCAAATTCTGAATGCCCCAAACTTCAGGCTCTTCCATTAGCTCATCGCCACCCCATTCAGGGTCTTGCCACATTTCGTTGGCGACCCTCTGGATGACACCCGCAGCCAAGCGCAAGTCGGTATCGTAGGCCACATCAATGTCCAAAAGCGCTCTGGACCACAGTTGCGACAGGTTGCCAACCCGCTGGATCTCACCGTTTGGAACGTGCCAGACTGTGCCCGTCACCTCTCTCAGAGTGGTCGTCCTGAGTGAAACTTTCTCCACCGTGCCAGAAACCGAACCGACATTGATAATGTCGCCCACCCCGAATTGATCTTCCACCACCATGAACACTCCCGACAGAAAATCTCGCACAATTGTCTGGGCGCCGAAACCCAGCGCAATGCCTGCGATGCCTGCCCCTGCTATGAGGGGAGCGATGTTGATGCCAAGCTCGCCCAGCATCATGAAAATAGCCACCGTCCAAAGGATGAAGCCGGAAATACTGCTCAAAATATTGCTGATGGTTTTAGAACGAGCCTCAGCCCGTTTGGAAGCTTCCTCCTTTTGAAACAAATACCTGCCAGGGCCCTTGGCCCTCAGCTTTTCCAAGCGGTCTCCGGATGGAACCTCTGCGATGCGCTGAGTCAAATGGCGAACGCCACGTTTGATCAGCCGGTTGACAATAAGGGCCCCGATGAAAATGATGATGATCGTCAGCGGCTTGTCAACAACCCAGTCGGTTGCAATGGCCAAAAACGAGCTGTCGGTCTGCTCAAACACCCATTTGCAAACCGAACTAGGGTCGTTGCCACAGGCATCAACTAGTGACGAGACGGCGTCTGTTGCAGCATCGGTGCCTTGTGCTGGTTCGTCGGCTGGAACGGGCTCTGCTTCTTGGGCTAGCTCTGTAAGCATGTTCTTCTCCCAGATGGTTTAATGTCTAGATGGTTTATGTGGTGCTTTCGGGACTGGCTGAGTGTGGCACATGCCAAAAACGCAAAAAATGCGCTGCCCCCGCTCAAATATTGCTCTCAAGTGGGTTAACTTCATAGTGTAGAGAAGGGGTCTGACATTTTCTTAGCCTGTGGCTCTGTGTCTGTGCTGATCATATGTGCTGGTTCTATGGCTGCTGAGCGGCTTGCACCTCTGGGTTCTCCCGCTTGAAGCTCCTGGCCAAAAACAAGGTAGCCACCGCACAGGTCAACGCCGACATGGCAAATGAGCCTCTGAACGAATCCACGCTAGAGCTGGTGATCTCAGACCCGAGGACGGTAACGGCTACGGCCACGCCGATGCTGGTGCCGATGCGCATCAACGTCTGCGTAACGCTAGTGCCAAGCGAAATGAAATACTCAGGCAAATCAATCACCACGGCGGCAAACACTCCGCCCCACATCAGCCCAGAGCCAATGCCCCCCAGCGATACTCCCACCAGCCACAGCCCCAAATCACGGGTTTCGTCAACCGACAGCGCCAGCCAGCCCAAGCCCACAAGCCACAGCAAACCCCCTGGAATGACCACTCTGGCAGCCCCTAGTTTGTCGGTCATGCGCCCCGCCACCGATGACCCCACAGCAGTGCAAGCAAAAATCGGGGTGGACAACAGCCCTGCCTCCTTAACTTCGTAATTCCATATTTCGGTCAGAAACAAAATCCCCGAAAACTGGAATGCAAAAAACCCGAAAGCCACCAGCGTTATGGATATGTTTCCCAGCGCAAAACTGCGATAGCGAAATAGGCGCAAATCCAAGATAGGGCTTTGATGCTGACTTGAGCGATGCACCAGCCAGACCACGGCTGCCACTCCCAGCAAGCCCACCCCTATCGTCCTGGCGTCCAGCCATTGCCAGTCTTGAGTCTGGACGATAGCCAGCACAATGGCTGAAATCCCTAGGGCCAACACTGCCGAACCCAAAGGGTCGGGCAGGATTTCCTTGGTGTCTAGGCGATATTCGGGGATTACCAGCCAGGCTGCCACCAATGCCGCTGCGCCCATCGGCACGTTGATCCAAAACGCTGCTTGCCAACCTCCAAAGTCAATCAGGATGCCCCCAAGAGACGGCCCCAACGCAGCTGCCACTCCTCCGGCTGCCGACCAAGTGCCAATGGCCGTGCCACGCCGACCCTTGGGGAACACAGAAATGAGCGTGGCGGCTCCAGACGGCAAGGTGGAAACCGAAGCCAAGGCTTGGGCAACTCTGGCAAAAATCAAGACGGTCACATTAGGGGCCAAGGCAGCCACTGCAGAAGCTGCCATGAAAGCCACTGTGCCAGCCATGATAAGCCGCTTGCGCCCAATTCTTTCCCCAATCGCGGCCGTCAAAACTAACGCTGCTGCTCCGACAATGCTGAAAACGTTGATCACCCAAGACAGCTGGGCGTTGGAAGCCTCCGGGAACGCATCAGAAAGCTCCGGAAAGACAATAAAAACAATGGAAATAGAAAGGGCTGTCTGGAAGCTGGTAAGGCTGACGACCCACAGCACTAGCCAGGCTTGGCGAGGCGGCAGCGGCCATGGGTCAAGGTCGGAAGCTTCCTCGGCGGCTGGCTTTGGCTCGGCATCCCGCTCTGCTGAAGAACCAGACATAGATGGAACGACTATCGGCTCTTCAGATGACGAATTCACACTCTTAGATACTCTACTCCAAATCCAGTGGTCACCAATGAAAACTTGCACCAACTGGCACAACTGGCCTGGCTTAACTTCTCCAGATTCCCAAGGAAATCTATGAAAATCTAAGTTTTTTAGTTATTTTTCTTCTATATTGGATATTAGTGCCACTATACAAACTGGGACGGGCTGCCGAGCTGCTGGGAGTCTCAGCCGACAAAATCCGAACTTGGATAGATACCGGCGAGCTGCCTGCCACCAGGACGACTGGCGGGCATCGCATGATTGAAGGTGCTGATTTAGCCCGGTTCTGCCGCCAACTAGCCCACAACCCCAACTTGAGCAACCAAGCTGTGCTGTCAGCTCGCAACCGCTTCGTGGGGCTGGTTACCGATGTTGTCTCAGATGCTGTGGTGGCCAAGGTGGAAATCCAAGCAGGCGCCAATCGTATCGTCTCCTTGATGACCGCCGAAGCTGTGGAAGAACTGGGGCTGAAACCAGGTGTTGTAGCTGTAGCGGCAATAAAATCTACCAACGTGGTGGTTGAGTTGGGCGAGTCTTGACGTTGCTTCGCCCCGCTAAAGGCCGCCTAAAACAACCCTGGGTCTTAACCACCAAAATCATAGTTGCAGCCGTCTTGGTGCTGGCTGGCAGTTCCTGTGGCAACGGGTCTGCGTCAAGTTCAATTCTGCGCGTGTCGGCTGCTTCGTCTCTCACGGATGTCTTTGAGGAAATTATCCCAGCTTTTGAAGCCCAAAACCCTGATGTTGAAGTGCGCTCGCAGTTTGCCGGCAGCTCTCAGTTGGCAACTCAAATTATGGCCGGGTCTCCCGTTGATGTGTTTGCCGCAGCCAACGAAGCGGTCATGGCAGCACTATTGGATGACCTCTCTGGGTCTGCTTCTACCCAGTTCCTGCCGCCGCAAATCTTTGCGCAAAACGAGCTTGTAATTGCGGTGCCAGCCGGCAATCCACACAACATATCTGGCATCCAAGACATCCCCCACCAGTCCAACTCCACCAAGGACATTGTCTTGGCCGTGTGCGCTGCTGAGGTGCCGTGCGGTACGCTGGCTGAACAAGCCGCTTCCCAAGCAGGCGTTGTGCTGCGGCCCAATACCTATGAGGCCAACGTCAGAGCTGTGTTGGCCAAGCTGATTCTCGGAGAAGTAGATGTCGGGCTGGTGTATAAAAGCGATGTGATGGCTGTCTCACAATCCGGCAACGCTGATGAGCCACGGATTGAATATATCGCCATTTCCCCTGCACCCATAGCGGATTATCCAGTCGCAGCCAGAGCCGACAATCCTATGGCCAGTGCCTTCGTTGAATTCTTGCGCTCCCACCAAGCCCAGCAAATTTTTTCAAGCTATGGTTTCAAGCCTCTGAGTAATATAGACCCCTGAAGTAGCAACTAGAGCTTGGATTGGGTGGGGAGATGCTGAATAAGTAAATCTATAAAAATCTAGGTTTATTTTCAAATTTTCTTGTAAATTAGATATTAGTGTACTATGAAACCACACTAGGCAGCAAAACCAAACGCAAAACCAAACGAGAGTTGATGCCCTTTGTATTCGGGGCTGTAGCTGGCCTGGGCGTGTTGTTTGTTGGGGTGCCCATTGTCGGATTGCTGTGGCGCGTTCCGTGGAGCAACATCGCCGAAATCTTGGGGCGTGAAAACGTGCTGGACGCGCTTGCGCTGTCGGCGGTCACTAGCCTTATAGCAGCGGGAATCTGTCTGCTTGTCGGGCTTCCACTGGCTTGGGTGCTCACCAACGTGGATGAAAGAATTCGCCGAGTTCTGCGCGCTGTCTTGTTGCTGCCTTTGGTGCTGCCACCGGTTGTGGGGGGTGTCGCCCTGTTGTTTGCACTAGGGCGCAACGGGCTAGTCGGGCAGTGGTTAGACCGCTGGTGGGATGTCTCTTTGCCGTTCACCGCCGCCGGAGTTGTCGTGGCTGCGGTTTTCGTGGCGTTGCCATTTTTCGTGGTCACCGTAGAGGCAGGCATGCACCAAACCAGCACCAAGGCAGCAGAAGCAGCCCGTACCTTGGGGGCTACCCGCTGGCGGGTGTTCCACAGCGTAACCCTGCCGCTGATTACGCCGTCTTTGTTGTCGGGTTTGGCGCTTTCGTGGGCCAGAGCCTTGGGGGAATTTGGTGCCACGATCACCTTCGCGGGCAACTTCCCTGGCACCACTCAAACCCTTCCTCTGGCAGCGTTTTTCGCCTTGGATTCTGGTAGAATTGAAGAAGCGCTGGCACTCAGCGTTCTACTCCTTGGCATCTCAGCAACCGTGTTGATTTTTTTGCGCAGCCGCTGGTTAGTCAGCTAGCAGACCATGCAACTGCTAACCCCGTGCAAACCCCGACTCAGCAGGTTTCAACCGATGCTTTTGGAAAAATTTTACTTAAATGCATGCTTGCCTGAAAAAAATAATAACCTGTTTAAACTGACAAGCCTAAGGGCTTAATAAAGACCTAAAAATTAAACAAAAAATAGATTTAAAAGGAGACAGGAGTATGTCGTCACCGTCTCTCTTAGACGAACAAACTCTGCTTGCCACCGACAGTGAGCAAGACGAAACTCTTGCCGAAATTCAAGAATTTGAAACTGAAGACGCCAGTCCAGTTGAAGAAACCGACTCCAGTGTCGCCGTAGCCACAACAACCATCTTAACGGGGCCACCCGCCGCCGTGGCAGTCAGGCCGGCCGCAATAAAGCCGGCCACGCCCCCGACAGTGGAGCGGCCCGCAGATGAACCGCCCCCCACCCCTGACCCCACGCCTTCTGTCAGTTCGCACGGCATGCGGGTGCGCAAGCGCAATGGCCAGCTGGAGCCGGTGGACGTCACCAAGATCGTCCGAGCCGTGGAACGTTCATGTGAAGGGCTGGTCGGGGTTGACCCTCTGCGAGTAGCCACCCGCACTATCAGCAGTCTTTCAGACGGCACAACCTCCACCAAACTGGACGAACTTTCCATCCGCACAGCCGCCGGCCTGATGGTGGAAGAGCCTAGCTACTCCAAGCTGGCTGCTCGCTTGCTGAGTGCCTACATTGACAAAGAAGTTCAAGGGCAGAACATCCATTCTTTCTCCCAGTCGGTAGAGCTGGGGCACTCTGTGGGAGTAGTCAGCAGCGAAACCGCGGAATTCGTCCAGAAGAACTCCCGCAAGCTTAACGACGCCATTCGCCCCGAGCGAAACGACCTGTTTGAGTTCTTCGGTTTGCGCATTATCTACGACCGCTACTTATTGTGTCACCCCGACCGACGAGATATCATCGAGACGCCTCAGTATTTCTTGCTTAGGGTGGCCTGCGGTCTGGCGACTAACACCAACGATGCCATTGACTTCTACAACCTCATGTCTTCGCTGGCTTATTTGCCCTCTAGCCCAACCTTGTTCAACTCCGGCACAACCCACCCACAGATGTCGTCCTGCTATTTGCTGGATTCCCCTGAAGACGATCTCAAAGCCATCTACGACCGCTACACCGACATTGCCTTGCTGTCCAAGCACGCTGGCGGAATTGGGCTGTCCTACAGCCGGGTGCGCTCTTCGGGTTCGCTCATTCGGGGAACTAACGGGGTTTCCAACGGCATTGTCCCTTGGCTCAAGACGCTGGACAGCTCTGTCTGCGCGGTAAATCAGGGCGGGCGGCGCAAAGGCGCGGCCTGCGTGTATCTGGAAACTTGGCACGCCGACATTGAGGATTTCCTAGAGTTGAAAGACAACACGGGCGACGAATCCAGGCGCACCCACAACCTGAACTTGGCCAACTGGGTGCCTGATCTGTTCATGGAGAGAGTGGAACAAGACGGCACGTGGTCGCTGTTTGACCCGAAGAAGGTATCACACCTGATTGACCTCTACGGCCAAGAATTTGATGACGCCTACATTGAAGCCGAAAAAGCCGAACTTTATGAAAAGCAGGTGTCGGCGCAAGCTCTCTATCGCCGCATGATGCGCACACTAGCTCAAACTGGCAATGGTTGGATGACTTTCAAGGACTCAGCCAATTTGAAGTGCAACCAGACTGGGTCTGGTGTCTCTGAAGCCCATGAAGGCTCGGGGTCCCCCGAAACCACGGATGCGGGCGCAACTGCTCCAGCAGTCCCCGCCAAGGTCGTCCATCTGTCTAACCTCTGCACGGAAATACTGGAGGTCACCAACCAAAAGGAAACTGCCGTTTGCAACCTCGGCTCGGTCAATGTCGGGCGCTTAGTGAAAAACGGGCAGTTTGATTTTGACAAGCTGGGCGAGATCGTCCGCACCGCCGTGCCCTTTTTGGACAGGGTCGTAGACATCAACTTCTACCCGATAGAAGCAGCCGCCAATTCCAACAGCCAGTGGAGGCCTGTCGGTTTGGGTCTCATGGGGCTCCAGGATGTGTTCTTCCAACTGAAGATGCCATTTGACTCACCCGAAGCCCGCCAGTTGTCCAAACGCATCTCAGAGGAAATCTACTACTGGGCACTGTCAACCTCCTGCGACCTGGCGCAACAGCATGGCCCGCACCCGACTTTTGCCTACACCCGTGCCGCCGGCGGCGACCTTCAATACACCCTGTGGGGGTTGACCGAAAACGACCTGACCAGTCCTGACCGCTGGCACGCACTGCGAGACCGCATCGCCCAGCACGGCTTGAGGAATTCCCTGCTGATCGCTATCGCTCCCACAGCTACCATCGCCTCAATCGCGGGCTGCTATGAGTGCATTGAGCCGCAGGTCTCCAACTTGTTCAAACGCGAAACGCTGTCGGGTGAGTTCCTGCAAATCAACACCTACTTAGTGCGTGACCTGCAAAACCGCGGCCTGTGGGGCGACGAGATGATTGCCCAACTCAAGCGCAGTGAGGGTTCGGTGCAAGGTATCGACGCCATCCCTGACGATATGAAACAGGTTTATCGCACAGCTTGGGAGTTGCCCATGCGCTCCCTCATTGACATGGCAGCCGACAGAGGCGCTTTCATCGACCAGTCGCAGTCGCTGAATCTGTTCATGCAGTCCCCCACCATTTCCAAGCTGTCGTCAATGTATCTCTATGCCTGGAAGAAGGGACTGAAGACCACCTACTATCTGCGTTCTAGGGCCGCCACCAGAATCAATCAGGCCACCACTGCCACCGCCGGTGCCTCCAGTTCCAAGCTGAGCGAGCCGGCTGCGCTGGACAGCTCTGACCCTGATGCTACAGGCGCAGGTGAAGGAACCCAGGTAGCAACAGCAACCGACGAAGCCGATGAAGTTGCCACTGCCATCGCTTGTTCCCTGGAAAACCCTGAAACTTGCGAAGCATGTGACTAGCCTGAAATTTAGATGAGCACAACCGCTACTCCTCTCCAATTTGACCAAGATTTAGACGAAATCACCTCTGCTTCTGTTCCTCTGGTTGAAGTTCCTCCCAAACTGGATAAAGCCAGCGGCGTTGCCACAGCCAGCCAGCCATCTGAAAAAAGCTTTGCCGCCGCAGAGGGCTTTGTCGCCTCAGCAAATGCTGCGACGGCAGATATAGGCTCCCTCCCTGCCAAAAGCCGCCTGCTAGACCCAGGCTATGAACTCACCTTGCGCCCGATGCGTTATCCGGTCTTTTATGAGATGTACCGAGACGCCATCAAGAACACCTGGACTGTGGAGGAGGTAGACTTCTCCGACGACTTTGACGACCTGCGCCGCAAGCTGACCGACGAGGAGCGCCATCTCATCAACCGGCTGGTGGCTTTTTTCGCCACAGGCGACACCATCGTGGCGAACAACTTGGTCATCAACCTCTACCAGCACATCAACGCCCCCGAAGCCAGGATGTATCTGTCGCGCCAGCTATATGAGGAGGCGCTTCACATCCAGTTCTACCTCACTTTGCTGGACAACTATATTCCCGACCCCGCCGAGCGTCACCAAGCCTTCGCTGCCGTTGAAAGCATTCCGTCCATTCGCCAAAAAGCCGAATTTTGCTTCCGTTGGATCAATTCCGTCAACACCTTGGAGCGCCTAGAAACCAAAGCCGACCGCCAGCAGTTCCTGCTGAACCTGATTTGTTTTGCCACCTGCATAGAGGGGCTGTTCTTTTTCGCTGCCTTTGCGTATGTGTATTTCTTGCGCTCCAAAGGCTTGCTGAACGGGCTGGCGGCGGGCACCAACTGGGTGTTTCGGGATGAAAGCTGCCATATGAACTTCGCCTTGGAAGTGGTCAGAGTTGTTTTTGAAGAAGAACCCGACCTCTATGACTACACTCTCAAGGCTGAGGTCACCAACATGTTGCGAGAAGCAGTGGAGTGCGAATATACCTTTGCGCAGGATTTGCTAGGCGGTGGCATTCCAGGCATGAGCTTGGCCGACACCCGGGAATATTTGGAGTATGTGGCCGACCTTCGCTTGGTGCAGCTGGGGCTCACGCCAGTCTATGGCGCCAAGAATCCCTTCAGCTTCATGGAACTTCAGGACGTCCAGAGCCTGTCCAATTTCTTTGAGCGGACGGTCACCGAATATCAGACCGCCATTGACGGCAACGTAACCTTTGACGAAGAGTTCTAGCCAGCTTTGACAAGGCCTAAACTGCCAGATCTGCTAGTCATTTGCTTGGGCTGGCTGTTGTCTGGCTGAGTGACTAAACAAGCTGGAGGCTTTCCCTTCAAATCGTCAAATATGGGCCAGTTTAATGACGCCTTAAGTTTTGCAGCTTTGGCGTGCAAGACTAATTCCCATGACCTCCTACCAGCAAACCATCAACAGGCTAATTGCCTCTGTTCCATTTACGATTGATACATCCGTCCAGATGCGTGGGCATCCACCCACCTTGGCAAGCTCTGATTTTTTGACCAACAGAGAACAGGGTGATTGGGCTGAAAAAGTGGTCGTAAGCGCAATCAATGAAAACTTTAAAGAGTATCGCGCGATTCCATACGGGCACTCTGGAAGATTAGCTGCCGGTGACCTTGGTTTTTCAGAATTTTACGGTGCGTACCAAGACGAGTTGAACTCCATCGGTAAGAAACCCGATGTCTTAATCTTTCACCGCTCTCAGATTGAAGGCGGTGCTGACTTGGGTGATGATGGAATCGTGAAACAAGCTGTGGCGGCTATTGAAGTGAGGTCAAGTAGCTTTCTTACGGAGAAGTACACATCTTTCATCAGGAAGCGCTTGCGTCAAGCAGAAAAGGAATGCGTCAAGCTGCAGAATCAAATATTGCAGGAGCCTCTAGTCAGCTTACTGAGCGAAAAAGCTCCAGAATTACACACCTCGATTTCACAGGCAACTTCAGAAACCTTCAAAGAACTGAATTTCCGTGCTCGGTCATGGTCATCCTCCGATGATCTCTTGCTCCTGAGCGAACTCTTGAAAAAGCTCAAAGCCCAGATCAAAATTCTCCACAGACGGGATTACCTTAGTTTCACACCCAAGCTGGAAGACTTAGCCCTGATTAACCGGTGGATCCAACATTTTGGTGTCCATCACTATTACCTCCAGGTATTTTTCGACAAGGCCTACGTCATTTCATTTAAAGATATTCTTACGATTTGCTCCGATCCAAGCCAAGAAGGTGCTATCTTTTCAGTAGAGCAAGATATCAAGAATCAGGGCAAGACAACCTTCAAAATAAACGTTAATGCCGGCCACGAGATGTTACAAAAGATTGATATCCCCAGCCATAAGTCAGCCCTGCGAGAACTAGACCGAGGGAGACTACTATTTTACGTAACCTTTGAGGGCGGACAAGCACACCTAGACAAGGAAATATTTTTGAGACATGTCGTCAATGGAACATAGCTACATAAACCGTGTGGGTGAAACTCACCGCAAAAGGCTTGGGCAGTTTTTTACGCACCCCAGCATTGCCAAATTTATGGTGAGGTGGGTAGCAGAAGCGGATGCTTCAAACTCAGATTTCAATCCCACCGGCAGAACAATTTTTGACCCTGCTTTTGGTCTTGGTGCCTTCTGGAAGCAAATTCCAGAAAACTGGCGAGATGCTTTTTCGGCCATGGAGGTTGACCCTGAAATAATAAACTTCTGGCACCAAACCACTGGGGAGCCCCTGAATTTTCTCACCCTTGGGGACTACCTGCTCTCATGGGGACAGACCCACCACAACATAGTCTGCAACCCTCCGTACATGAGATTTCAAAAATTTGCAAAAAGAGTTGCCGTGCTAAAGAGTCTTGAAAAGCATTTGGGTGAAAAAGTGTCTGGGTATACCAATACAGCTTCAGCTTTTCTTCTAAAATCCATAAGTGAGCTGGACGAAGCTGGCCGCCTGGCTTATATTATGCCATTGGAATTTCTCAACACCGGCTATGGAACATTGGTTAAACAACAACTTTTGCGCAACCAGCATCTTTGTGCCATAATTAGCTTTGACTGTGAGAGAGAAATCTTTCCCGATGTTACCACCTCAGTTGGCATAATTCTTTTTGACAAAAGTTCAAAATATGAAAAGGTGAGGTTCTATACTCTGAATAAAGTGAATGAAATTAACAACCTAGCTAATGTGTGCCCAACCTCTATCATCGACCATGCCAAGCTAAAACCTGACAACAAGTGGCTGCCATATTTTCAGACACAAACTTTCTCTTTTGATAAAAATAAAACTATCCCTCTTCTTTCTTATGGAAGGTTTAGTCGCGGAATAGCTACTGGAGCAAATGAATTCTTTGTGCTAAATCAATCAAAAGTTAAATCTTTAGAACTTGACAAAGGGTTGGATTATATACCTTGCATCACTAGAAGTTCACAAATTGCTTCGCCTTTTTTTGATGACAAAGATTTAAAAAGATTGCAAGACAATAATAAACCAGTTTTCCTTTTCTATGGCAATGGAAGCCATTCCCCCATGGCCAAAGCTTACATCCAGAAAGGAATTATACAGGGTTATCACAAACGGTATCTGACGCGGAACAGAAACCCTTGGTATAAGACAGAGACACGCCAGCCAGCTCCCCTTCTAATGGGTGTTTTCTCACGAGGTGGCTACAAGATAATCCAAAATACAAGTCAAGCTGTGAATCTTACCTGTTATCATGGGTTTCAACCAAACCGATTTGGAAGTTATTATATTGATCGCCTGTTTCTGTACCTCTCATCAGAAACGGGGCGTGAAATCGTTTCTCTATCAATGAGAAAATATGGTGATTCTTTAGACAAATTTGAGCCAAATGATATTAATAATTCATTAGTGCCAACCTCAGATTTTTTTGATCAACTGCCAGAAAGCCAGGTCAGTAAGGCTCTCAAAGCTTATCGTGAAACAAGTAATATACCGAATTGGCTTCAAGGTTTTTTTGCTGAGTTGAGAAGTATATGAGAATAAGTATCAAAAACTAGCAATGGAATTATTTATCTGCTAGTGGCTAAATATGAGCATTAATTGCACAATTTGACCAACTTAAAATGTAAAGTTAAGTCTAATAGCTGAATTGTCTAGCGATTAGAAATTCATTTTTTATCTCCGATAGTAATGGGGTGTCTCGGCCATCAATTAGCTTCCAAAACTCAAAGCTAAGATGATTCCCTTCGGTTAATTTTAAAGCAGCTTCAGATATGCCATCAAACTCATAGCGCTTATCTGACTCTACAAAGTTAATCCAAGAGCCGTCATAATACTTGCCAAAATGGGTTATCTGGACTTTTCCATCATGACTGATAATCTCAACTTCAGCCGGATAATTTTTTGAAATTAGTTCAAGCCTATCGCCTACGCTTAGATATCCTGCCTCTACTAGATTTGCTAAAGATACTGATGAGAAGTTAGATTCTGCTATTTTCTGCTGAACAGTTTGATTGGTGTGATGCTCCATGATTATCTCATCTATCAGGGTTTTTTGATATTTTGTTTATAGCATATACTAGAACTTCTAGCAAATCAATTATACATTCAACTTGGTTATGGACTTTTCCCAAGCTGAGACACTCGGTGGCACTTGCATAGGCACGTCTAAGTTGATAAGCTATTTGACTTTTTTCTAACTTGAACCCTTTGTATAACCAACATTTGAGGGTGTGGCTGATCTTTTTCTCTGTTAGCTATCTCCATACTGATGACTCCGGTATTTCTGTGGAAAGTAAAAATAAACTCAACCATGAAATAAAACAGAACTATGGCCCATCAAGGTTAAAATTTCCAAGCGTCAAACAATCTAGAGATTTCCCTGCTCGTATTTTTCTCGTATATCTTTCAATATTGTGCCAGGGGGATCTGCTAATTGCCAAAATGTCCAACCATTTGCCCTGCTTTCCACTCCACCAAGCGTAACAACTGGATTGGTGGCTGCGGACAAAGTTGGATACCTGTAAGCAGGATCGTTGGAAAGTTCATGCTCCCAATTACCGAATGCATCCTTACCATACCTCAAAACCTGAACATTGCCCTGTGCATCAACAATTCTTGCCTCACAAGGATGTTTTTGTGAAGTTGAGACTATCTTTGCTCCAACTTTAACATAGCCAGCTTGGATTAAGTCAGAGAGCCTTACACTGCTTATTTGTGGAGATCTTCTTCTTGGGGGTTTCTTGACTTTGGGCTCTTTCACAATATTCTTGTTGTATTGATCCCTGATATCATTCATTGAGATCTTTGGATAACTGGCAAGATGCCAAAATGTCCAGCCATTAGTATCATTATTTGCTCCCCCCAAGGTTACCATTGGCCTAGTAGCTCCACTCAAAGTCTGATACCTGTGAGCAGGATCGTTAGAAAGCTCATGCTCCCAATTACCATAAGCATCCTTACCATACCTCAAAACCTGAACATTGCCTTGCCCATCAACAATCTTTGCCTCACAAGGATACCTTGGACTTACTGACACCAACTTGGTTCCAACTTCAATAGCCCCAGCTTGAATTAATTTTGCAAGATCTCCTTGGTTTCTAGGTCCTGGAGGATCTATAGGCACTCTGTCACCAGAATCCCTTCCCCCATCGTTGGCTTTCATATTTATCTTCTCAACCAAAGCTTTGGCTGGCTTGCTCTGTAGGTCACAGCCAAACGCTTTGAGCAATTCCACCACATGTTTCACAAAATTTTTGAGCTTGTCACGCGGTTCTTCCAAAAGTGGAACTTCACTTGGTTCAGCCGTGTTTTGAAGGTCAACTGAACTGGATTTTTTCAGTTCCTTATACAAATAGTGCTCCAAAGCCTGAGCTTCGTCATAGATAATCCTTGATTGCTTCGTATCTTGCTGCTGCCCATGCACCGCTACAGCAAACATCCATCCGCTCATCTTACTGCGAGAGGTTCGGCTGTGTTCTTTTATTCGGCCTGAAACCCCAGCTTTTGTGGCTTCTCCCACATACATATGGTATTTGCCATCAGCAGTTGGTACAGGATCAACCAGCACATAGGCACCTGCTCCGGCATCCCAATCTTCCAAATAAAGCCGGTGAACCACCGACATCTGCGGATAGACCTTGCCTTCGTCCCGGTCGGCAATCTCTATGTTGACTACTCCCCCGCTGCGTTGGGGAGCAAAAATGAAGCTAGCCACAGCTGTCTGGTGCTTCTTCTCCAGCAAAGCGGGCACCCAGCCACTCATATACGTCATTGCTGGATGCGGTGGCTACTCCAGCGTGGCTGGCTCCGGGATATTCAGTCCTGATCGTGGGGCCTTGGTCGGGGAAAGCGCAAAGCTGGCTCCGTAAAAGCGAACTGCTCACCGCAGGAATCAACTCATCGGCTCCCCCGTGCACAATGAACAACGGCGCAGTAACGGCCCGCTGATTGACATCGTTCTCACGAGCGATGTCGTCCCAAGGCGGAACTGCCAGCGGATTGTCCACTGCCACAAGCTCGTCCACATCATAGGCGTTGATTACATCAAAAAAGTATTCGGTGCAGCCGTTGTCTAGCTCTTCCAATAAATCAACACCTAGTGGCGTCAGCACATCTGTAATGTCTGCCTCTTCGTAAGCATCATCAAAAGCTGCGGTAGCCATGAAGATGAAACCACGAGACGGCGAAACCACCAAAGTGTCATAGAGGAAACTGAACTGCGAAGGTGGGGCCATCGTTACAACCCCGACCAAATCCAACTCCGGAGCATAATCGGGCCAATACTGCCCCGCGTGAATAGCTGCGTGCCCGCCCTGTGAGATTCCCGTTACGGCCCAAGAGTTGCTGGCTTCAATTTCTTCCATGTTCTGGACGGCACGCACGCTGTCAATCACGGTGTTGGCAGCACTCTCGCCCACTACATAGGGATGCAACCCTGGCGTGCCAAGCCCTTCGTAGTCAGTAGCCGTTACCACATAGCCAAGCTCGACTAGATCCCTCAGCATTCCATTGGTTGCCGAATCAGACGATGCCTCTAACTCGTCAAACGCAAAATTGGACGGGGCGCACTGGTCGGCAATGCCTGTGGTGCCATGCGCAAAAGCAACCACCGGCCAGCCACCCTCCGGAGCTTCGCCAGCAGGCGCCAACGCAAAGCCTGAAACGGCAATGTTTTCACCTTGGCGATTGCGAGAGTGATACAAAATCCTATAACCCGACACATCGTTGAAGGTGCCCAAATCTTCAATGGCTATTATTTCGCCCGGCTCGCCTTCAGGCAGAGGGTCGGGCACAGTGAACAGATCAAGCATGGAGACGGGGGCTTCATCAGGGGTTTGGGTAGTGGAAGTTTCAGGTGAAGTCGTGGTAGTTGTAGTGGGCGGCGCCATAGTGGTAGTAGTTGCCTCGGTGGTTTCAGGCGGCTCCTCAGTGGACGGAGTGCTGGCAGTCGTCACGGTATTCGGAGGCTCAGTAGTAGTATCATCATCGTCTGATGAGCAAGCACTTGCTACCAGCACCAGTGCCATTACTATGCCAATGACATAAATTGGCAGCCGTTTTACATTTTGAAAATTTTGTTTTGAAATCATATAGTTGCCAATTCTAGCCAGACAAAGAAGCTGCTGCATTAAATAGCGATATTAAACAACGACCGGATGAAACTAACTCACGGCTGCTCCCTTTTGAGAACTAGTCACAGCCACTGAAAACTAAGTCATCTTGGGCTAGTTGGGCTAGTAGCAGTCAGACTAGGCACGGCTAGCCACAGGCATTGGAACTAGCCACAATCATTTCGGGCGGCTTCTCCCGCAAAACGACTGTGCAGCCACTGGATAACATCGTCGGCTGAATCATCTATCGCTCTGACATGCGATGCCCCTTCGTAAACAACTCTGATCGTGGGGCCTTGGTCAGCGTAAGCACAAAGCTGGCTCAGCAAAAGCAAACTGCTCGCCTCAGGAATCTGCTCATCGGCATCTCCGTGAACGATAAACAACGGCACTGGCACAGCCCGTTGGTTGACATCGTTCTCGCGGGTGATTTCAGCCCACGGAGACATCGCCAACGGATTTTCCACGGCTGATATTTCGTCCACGTCATAGGAGTTCATAATACTGAAAATACGATTCAGGCAGCCGTTGTCCAATTCTTCCAGCAGACTTATTCCCAGAGGGGTGAGCACTTCCGACACATCTGCTTCGTCATAAGCTTCGCCATAAGCTGCGGTGGTCATGAAAATATAGCCACGATACGGGGAGTTCAGCAGTGCGTCATACAAAAGGGTGAACTGCGAGCCTGGCGCTATGGTCACAACACCCACCAAATCCAACTCTGGCGCATAATCCAGCCAGTATTGTCCCGTGTGAAGCACTGCATGACCGCCCTGTGAAAAGCCGACAGCCGCCCAAGAGTTGCTCACCTCCAACTCCGCTATATTGTGCACCGCACGCACGCTGTCCATCACCGTGTTAGCAGCGCTTTGCCCCACATTGAAAGCATGCAGCCCTGGCGTGCCTAAACCTTCATAATCGGTAGCAGCTACGACATAGCCAAGTCGGGCCAGCCTTATGAGGTTTCTGGAAGTCGTGGTGGTGGGGCCTTTTAGTTCGGTATCAATAAAGTTAGAAGGGGCGCACTCGTCAGCCATGCCGACGGCACCATGCGCATAGCCGATAACCGGCCAACCGCCTTCGGGAGCTTCGCCGACAGGCGCCAGCACGAAACCTGAAACAGCGATGTCTTCGCCTTTGCGATTGCGGGAGTGATACAAAATCCTGTAGGCCGAAATGTCTTCATAGGTTCCCAGATTTTCAAGGTCAATGATTTCTCCGGGCTCGCCTTCGGGCAGTGGGGAAGGCAAGCGGAGCGAACCGGGAGCTGAGACAGTTAATTGCGGGGCGACGGTGGATGTTGGCGTGACGGTGGAAACTGTGCTGGAGGTGGAAGTCGGACTGGGGTCAGAATCAGGGACAGAGGTGGAAGTTGAGCTGGATGTGGTAGTTGAGTTGGAACTAGGGTCGGGTTCTGATGTGGAAGTCGGACTGGGAGTTTGCGTCGTATCGGAGATTTCAGTGGTGGGGGTTACTGGCACCGTAATTTCAGTTGTGGGAGTCACAGTTTCAGCAGTAGTGGGCGTACTTGTTCCATCATTTGAACAAGCTCCTGACACCAACGCCAAAACCGCAATTGCGCTCGCAGCAAATATGAACCAGCGGTATCTGATAGGACGTTTTGTTTTTGCTTCAGGCAAATTTAGCTTGGGTGCCATCTACACAAGAAATTTAGACGGCAAAGGCAGGAAAATGTAGGCGGGCGCAACAAACTGCGGATGAGCAATGTAGGCGGGCGCAACAAACTGCAGGCGGGCGTTGCGGGCGAGCCTAACATGACCTCGCTCTTGGCACTTCACAAAGCCACTGCCAGCGAAATCACCAGCCGCCAGCCCCAGCCTACAACTTAAGACCTACAGCTTGAACTCAAACTTCTCCAAGATAGATGCAGCAGCTTTGGGAGGAGACATCTTCCCTTCCGAAACCTGTCGCACAGTCCAGTCAAGCACAGAGGCCACCCCTTTGTCTTGGCGCAAAGCGGTCATCAGTCTGTCTTCTACCATCGACCACATCCAGCGCACCTGCTGCCCGCGTCTCTTGCTCTGCAGCTCCCCGCTTTCCAAAAGCTGATGACGATGCTGTTCTATGGCCTCCCATAACTCCTCCAAACCCGTGCGGCGCAAAGCACTGCAGGTGCTGACTGATGGCTGCCAGCTTTGTGTCTGGGGGGTGAGCAGTTTCAGAGCATTGCGGTAATAAGCGGCCGCTTGTTTGGAACGAGCCGCGTTGTCGCCTTCTGCCTTGTTGACCACGACATGGTCAGCCAGCTCCACCACACCGCGCTTGATTCCCTGAAGCTCATCGCCGGCCCCCGGAATTAAAACCAGCATAAAAAAATCCACCATGTCGGCAACCACCGCTTCTGACTGCCCCACACCCACAGTCTCCACAAAAATCACCCCATAGCCGGCCGCCTCCAAAATCAGCAAAACCTCCCTGGCGGCACGAGTAGCACCACCCAACTTGCCCAAGGTCGGAGACGGACGGATAAAAGCATTCGGGTTTTGCGCCAGCGAATTCATCCTGGTTTTGTCGCCCAAGATGGAGCCTCCGCTGACCGAGCTTGACGGGTCAACTGCCAGCACTCCAACCTTTTTGCCTTGTTGGATGACCATCGAACCGAGAGCATCTATGAGGGTGCTTTTGCCAGCCCCCGGCACCCCGGTTACGCCTATGCGACAGGCTCCCCCGCCCAACGGCAAGAGCCGGTCTATGAGCTCGGCGGCTTTAGCTTGATCTTTCGGCTTGGTGCTCTCCACCAACGTTATGGCTTTGCCAATCCAAGTTCTGTCCGATTGGCGGATGCCCTCAAGGTATTCGGCGGCACCGTGGGAGCCGGCGGAGGCTGCCTGCGTGCCCGGCGCAGGGCGGGAAGCGGTTGCGGAGGAAGAAGAATCTGCAGTTGTGAGCTCGGACGCTGCCGCCGAAGACAACTCAGTCAAGACTTCTGCCCCAAGATATCAAGTAACTCTTCCGCTGCCTCAGAAATGACGGACCCAGGGGGAAATACCGCCGCAGCCCCCACCTGTAGCAAGGGATCGACATCCTTGGGTGGAATAACGCCACCAACCACGATAATGATGTCTTCCCGCTTGTGCTTTTCCAACTCAGTCTTCAACTCTGGCACCAGAGTCAAGTGCGCTCCCGCCAGAGAAGACACACCCACAATATGCACATCATTTTCCACGGCTTGCTGGGCTACCTCTTTCGGCGTCTGAAACAGCGGCCCGATATCTACGTCAAAACCCATGTCGGCATAGGCGGTAGCAACCACCTTCTGCCCTCGGTCGTGTCCGTCCTGGCCAACTTTGGCAATCAGAATACGCGGACGGCGCCCTTGGTCAACTTCAAACTGCTCCACCCGGCGGCGCACTCGCGTCACGCCCTCATCGCCGTGCGCCTGTGAACTATACACACCTGAAATCATACGTATCTCTGCCACATGTCTCCCCCATGCTCGCTCCAAGGCATAGCTTATTTCACCTACTGTAGCCCCGGCTCGGGCAGCATCTACGGCTAACGCCAGCAAATTCCCGTCCTCGGCTCTGGCACTGCCCTGGTTGGCCCTAGCTGCGTCACCCTTGCGTACCCCATCGCTGTCGCCTGCAGCCTTAAACAGTGCTTCCAAAGCGCCATCGCAAGCCACCTCGTCTCGCTCAGCCCGCAACCGCTCCAGATTGGCAATCTGCGCAGCTCGCACCTGAGCATTGTCAATGTGCAAGACTTCGGTTGCCTCGGGCACCTCAGGACGATATTTGTTGACCCCTATGAGTGTCTGCTGACCGGTGTCGATCCAAGCCTGCGTGCGAGCCGCAGCTTCCTCAATCCGCAACTTGGGTATGCCTTGTTCAATCGCGGTGGCCATACCTCCAGCTTCTTCCACCTCGCTAATGTGCTCCCAAGCGCGCCGTGCCAACTCATAGGTCAGCCGCTCAACGTAATAACTGCCTCCCCACGGATCAACCACCCTGCACAGCCCCGATTCCTGCTGCAAGAAAAGCTGCGTGTTGCGCGCCACACGAGCCGAAAAGTCAGTCGGCAGAGCCAACGCCTCATCAAAAGCATTGGTGTGGAGCGACTGCGTGTGCCCGCTCACCGCCGCCATCGCCTCCACGCAAGTGCGCACGATATTATTGCGCACATCAGAAGCAGTCAGACTCCAGCCAGAGGTCTGACAGTGAGTGCGCAGCGACAACGACTTCGCATCCTTGGGATCAAATTGGCTCATCAGTTTCGCCCACAGCAGACGTCCAGCCCGCATTTTGGCGACTTCCATGAAAAAATTCATCCCAATGCCCCAGAAAAAACTCAACCTGGGTGCAAAAGCATCAATTTCCAGGCCCGCATCCAGGCCACAGCGCACATACTCCACCCCGTCTGCCAAGGTGTAAGCCAACTCCAAGTCGGCAGTGGCACCAGCTTCTTGGATGTGATACCCCGAAATGGAGATGGAGTTGAACTTGGGCATGCGCTGGGAGGTGTAGGCAAAAATATCGGAGATGATCCGCATGGACGGCTTCGGCGGATAGATATAGGTGTTGCGAACCATGAACTCCTTCAAGATGTCGTTCTGAATGGTTCCCGCCAGCTTCTCAGGCGGCACCCCCTGCTCCTCGCCAGCCAGAATATAAAGCGCCATAATAGGCAACACCGCGCCGTTCATGGTCATGGAGACCGTCATCTGCTCCAGCGGAATGCCCTCAAACAAGGTGCGCATGTCGATGATGGAATCAATAGCCACCCCCGCCATGCCGACATCGCCAGCAGCCCGTTCGCTGTCTGAGTCATAGCCGCGGTGAGTAGGCAAGTCAAAAGCCACCGACAGGCCGCGCTGACCTGCCGCCAAGTTGCGCCTGTAAAAGGCGTTGGACTCCTCAGCTGTTGAAAACCCAGCGTATTGGCGGATCGTCCAAGGGCGGGTTACATACATGGTCGCATAAGGCCCCCGCAAATATGGGGGCAGACCAGGATAGGTGTGAAGAAAATCCAGACCTAGCAGGTCGGCTGAGTTGTAAGACGGCTTGATGGCTATACCTTCGGGTGTATTCCAAATGTCAGTTGTGCGGACGGAATCGGTGGCGGAGTCGGCAGCTATGGCGGCCGAGACAGCATTTAACGGAGCCGCCCCGTTTTGGTTTTGGAAGACGTCAGCGGCGTCACCATTGTTTGGGGACAGATCTTGCGTCAGAGAAATTTTCGTAAAATCGGGAAGGGTCATTGGCTTCAAACCTCTGCACTCTGCTCAAAACGAGTCAGCAACCCGTCTAAGAACGACACAACATCGCAACCCGCATAAAGCGACCCGTCAAGTGGCACTTGGCTCAGTCGGTTGCCTCTGATTCGCCCAGCCAGATATACTCCTTCGCAACCCGCTCCTGTGAGCGACTCAACCGCAGCCGATGCCTGGTTTTCATAAACCTCATCTGAGGAACAAAGCACTGCCGAATGGGCACCTGAGGCTTTGAAATCAGCCGCCAGCTTTGCCTGCCACTCATCTGTGGCCTGGTCTGTGGCCTGAGAACTTTCACCCGACCCGACAACTGCAAGAATCCCGCCTGCTGCTAGCAGATTCTCAGCAAACCCAATCCGAGGCGAGGCCTGTGCCAAAGTTCCCAAGACAGCCAGAAAGACCGTTGGCACTTGCCCAGTCTGCCAAGTTAGCTGATCAGACCGGTCTCTCAGCCTCTCAAATGGCTCAGCAAATCTGCGTAGCACAAGCGTGGTCTGTATAGCAGGTGTGGTTGCAGCTGAGTTGGATAAATCGGCATCCAGCTCAACTCCAGTGCCAGTGCCGTTCTTCGTCCTAGTGCCGTTCTTCATCTCAGCCAAATCCGGGAATTCGCTCACCCCGCAGATCGGTTGACGTCTATGCCGAATGTCCTCCAGCCGTTTTTGCCAAGTCTCAGCCAGCCATTCCGACACCGCTCCAGTCTCCAAAACAGCCACAATTCCGCCCTCGGCCTCAACTTGTTGGAACAAGTCCCAAGCTTTATGAGCTATAGCGGTGGTCAACTCTTCCACATAGCCCGACCCCCCTGTCGGATCGCCCACATGAGCCAAGTGAACCTCCTCCAGCAAAATATGTGAGATATTGCGCGCCAGACGTTGAGCATCGCCAGTTGAATTGGATTCTGTGCCAGGCGCTGAGTCGCTGCTTGAAGCCACGACAAATTTCTTGGGCATGAAAAAATCGTGGGGCAGCACACAAATAGCATCAGCCCCGGCGGTGGCAGCGGCAAAAGCAGCAGCCGTTGTGCGAAGAACATTGACCGTAGGGTCGTGGCGGGCGAGCATCGTCTTGGAACTGATGACGTGCTGATATTGGCGGCATGCTACCGCAGAAGCTCCGGCGGCTTCCGCAACCCTGCGCCAGCAAAACCGTGCCGCACGAAGCTTGGCGATAGTTGCAAAAACATCGGCTGAGCCAACATAGGTAAACTCCAGTTCTGCACAGGCATCATCTATGGAAATGCCCTGTGAGGTCAACTCCCGCAAATACCACACGCCAGCAGCTAGCGACAGGCCCAGTTCTTGGGCCTCCGAAGCTCCGGCGTCGGCAAAAACACTGGCATCCACTCCAACAGTCCGCATTGCCGAAAAAACTTCCGCCTTGGCAACCACCAGATCTGCCACACTTCCTTGCCCCATAGTCATAGTGCCTTCGCGTGCTAGAGACGCGATCGGGTCAGCCCTGAACGAACCCTGAAAAGACGTGCCATTTGGTAGCAACTGCTCGCCCACTTGGCTCAAAGCTTGCGCTGCTTGATGCCAGCTAGTCCCTGCCTCAATAGCTATGGCCGTGCTTGAAAAATCCAGCCCTGACAGCAGTTCTTTCAGCTGCAACAGCTTCGCCGGTTCTAGATGTACGTCAGAGGCACCCAAGTCCAAGAAAATGCAGTCGGCACCACCCTCAACTTCTGCGGCAATAGTCGCAGAACTAGCAGAAGATGCATCACAGAAAGTACGCAACTCCCACTGCCTCTTGGCGTTATTGATTTTGGCGTCATGGGCATTGGCATCAGCGCGGCCTGAGAGAGCTTTCCGCTCAAGGCTCCCGTCGGCTGCTGAAACTTCATACAAAGGCTGCAGTTCAATGCCGTCCAAAGTGGTGGTCGTGAGGGTTCCCTCAAAGGGCTTACCCCGCAATGTCTGCTCCACAATTTCCAACCAAGCCTGCCTGCTGGGTTCAGGGAAATCCCCCATCAAGGAGAGATGGGCTATCTCGGCCTCCGCTGTCTCGGCCTCTTGATTCATTTCTGCCACTTTTTAAGCTAACCTTTTCAATTAGTAAAGCTAGTAGTAAAGCTAGTCAGGAATTTAGCTGAATCTAGCTTTAGTCTTGGCAAGAATTCAGCCAGAAACAAGCACAATCCAAACCAAGGGAGCCAGATATGCCTAAAAACTTCAACGGCACTTACCCTTCTGATCTGACCGAAGACGACATAGATCTGACCGACTTGGACGTCTTTGCCGACCGAATGCCGCATGAGTGGTTCGCCTACCTGCGCCACAACATGCCAGTTTGGTGGCACCCCGCCGAAAACAAAAAAGACACCCACGGCGAGGGCTTTTGGGTGTTCACCAGATATGACGACATCGTGGCCATAAACCGCAACTGGAGAACCTTCAGCAACGTCACCAGTGAAAGCCGCATGCCAAATGGCGGCATCGCCATCATGGATCAGACACCCGAAGACGGGGTGGGCACGCAGTTAATTTTGTTGGACCCGCCCGACCACACCCGCCTGCGCAAATTGCTGAGACACGGTTTTACACCTCGTGCAGTTCGTGCTTTGGAAAATAACATGCGCGAACGCACAACCAACATTCTGGATGCCATTGAAGACGCGCACGGGAGCAGCGCAAATGGAGCCAACGGGTTGAGCCAGGCGGGTGAGCGCAACGGACAGGGTGCCGGCACCCAACAAACCCCACACGGACAGGGCGACTTTGTGGTGGATGTAGCAGCCGAGTTGCCGCTGCAAGCCATAGCAGAACTAGTCGGCGTCCCCCAGGAAAAGCGCGGCAAGCTCTTTGAATGGTCCAACAAGATCATCGGCTCTTCCGACCCTGAATATGTGGTCAGCCGAGACGAATCATTTCAAGCACGTGCCGAGTTGTATGAATATGCAACTAAGCTGGCCGAAGAAAAACGGGCCAACCCCACAGACGATATTTGGTCGTATCTGGTGGATGCCGAAGTTATAATGGCTGACGGCAGCCGCGAAAAGCTGAGCGAGTTTGAGCTGCACGTCTTCTTTTTCTTGCTCATCATTGCCGGTAACGAAACTACGCGCAATGCCATCAGCCACTCAATGCTGGCTTTCTTCGAATTCCCCGACCAGTGGCAACTGCTCTGCCAACACCCAGAACTCATGGACTCGGCTGTGGAAGAAATGCTGCGCTGGAGCACGCCCGTGGTGTATTTCCGACGCAATGTAACCCAGGATACCGAAATTCATGGCTACCACATCCAAGAAGGCCAGAAGGTAACCATCTGGTATCCGTCAGCCAACCGAGACGAAAGTCAATTCAAAGACCCATTTAGGTTTGACATCACCCGCGACCCCAACCACCACCTGGCTTTTGGAGGCGGCGGGCCGCACTTCTGCCTAGGTGCACATCTGGCCCGCTTGGAAATGAAGGTGATGTTTCAAGAACTCACCCGTCGCTTCCCCAACATTGCCTTGATGGGCGACCCTGAGCGGCTACGTATGAACTTGATCAACGGCATCAAGCACTTCCAGGTGGCCTACAGCCCGAAGCCTGAACTAATCGGCACTAGCTGAATTAATCGAACTGAATTAATCGGCGCCAGTTGAACTAATCGGGGCCGGTTGAGCCTGCTGGCACAGGCCCAACCGGCCAAGCGTTACGTAAAAAACAGGCGGCGTTGCACAGCGAGAAAGCTACGCCAGCCTCAGCGTGACACTTTCCGCCACTCACTGCCCTCAGCGTTGACAATGCAGGTTCCCTGATCGGTGCCGAACTCCTCGCCTGAAGCGCATGGATAGCTGAATTGCAGAGCGTGGATGACGTCAGGAGTTTGAGGCTTGCCCGGTCGGATGCTGTTGGGAATCATGTTGTTGAAGTCAATGGCACCCAAGTTGGTCAAGGCTTCGTAGATGTCCTGGCGGGTCGGGTTGGCCCCAGCATCGTAGATAGCGCGCATCACAGCCCTGAACTGGGCACAAACTGAAGCCACCATGCCGTGCGGAGTGTTGGAAGCTGGATCGGATGGATCATGCGGCGGCTGAGTCAGGTTTTCGTTGCCTTCCACTTCTTGGTGATAGGTGTCGTAAATGTCGGCACACATCTGGTTGAACGGGCGAGGCTCCCAGTCTGGCTCATGGAAAGCTGCCGGGTCGGCATCGTCAATAATGATGGCGCCATTGTACAACTCACCCGCTCCAGCACCCGCAAATTGCACAATCTTGCTGACCACGATGTTGCTGGCTTGGCTGTTGAAGTCGGAATTGTAAAACATTACGTCACCCGGCTCAAAGCCTTGGTTGACCATCTCGCCAAGATACTGAGGCAACGAAAGCACATTCAAAGTCGGGAAAATCACATCAACGCCCTCGTCCAGCATTCTGCTGACCGAATCAGTATTGCCTTCAGTGCAACCGCCTGCTGAACACCCGATGGTATCAAATACAGGGACGTCAAAGCCGGCATCTCGCAACGGCGTTACCAGCCCTCTTTCAACTGCCTCTCTCTGTCCTGGGGTATCAGGAGCTACAACACCTATCGTCTTGCCTTCAAGCTCCCCAGAATCAACCAAAGCTTCAACTAGGAAAGACAGGCTTTCCTCCAGAGTCGGAGAAAAGGCTATTAGACGGCCTTCACCCCGGTCCATAAACTCACCCGACTGCCCTTGGGTGGAAACAAAAGCCGTCTCATGCTCTTCCACCAAGCAAAGGCTGGCTGAGCCTTGGAAGCCCGAGGAGTTGATCACTACAACCGCGTCGTTGTCTTCAGTGGCTTCAATGCAAGCAGCGTTGCGCAACTCGTCAATATTGTCGGCTGTGGCTGCCACTTCTACCAACTTCAAATCAATCATGCGGCCGTTTATGCCACCGCACATGTTGTTTACATACCAGGCGTAAGTGTCAAACATCCTGGCTGGGTCGCCGACATCTGTGGCAAAGCCAAAGGCCGCCAATTCTTCCAACCGGGAGCGCAGATGCACCAGAGTAATGGTATCTTCTGTTATCCCCGGGTCGGTAGCTTCGCGCGCTACATCTGGAACGTCATGTTCCACACAGAAAGTGTCCAGAGGTTGGAATGGATGGCAACGATCAAATTCGTTTTGATATTCCTGGAACACACCACCCCTCGGGTCTTCATACACTGGGCAGTTGGCTTCAACCACGTCAACCTCGACTGTCGTCTGGGTCGTTTGAGGCGTGGTGTCAGGCGGGGCAGTGCTGGTTGTAGTGGGGGCAGATGTGGTCGCAGTGGTATCAGACGTTTCGTCGTCATCGTCGCTGCCGCAAGCTGCGGCCACCAGCGCAATACACACCAATAGCACCAAAGCAAAGCGGCGCACCAAGCGCATGCGATTGCCGTTAGAAATTGAAAAACTAGACATTTTTTCTCCAAAAAAATTGAGGGATGTCCCGATGAGGGGTTTATTGATTTTTGTTATTTTAGTAAACTCTTGCCTTCTTATGCAAGGGTTTGTGGACAAATAATTTGATTGTTGCGTATTGTTGCACACCGACCTGTTTTTTCCACTAAGTTTCATAAAGACAAAACAGCTCTTCAACTTCACCGCCCAAATTGAACCGCGACACCACCGATACCGAATCCGGCTCAGCCTCTACGCAACTAGAAACCGCCGAAAACTCCGCCACACAGCCAGGCGCAACTCCAAGCGCAACTGACGACCCAGCCGCGCTAGCCGCCAAAGTCCTGGAGGAAGAAGCCAAGCGCCAAGCCGAGCAGCAGTCCCGCGACGACGTCACTATTCTGCCCGACGACCTGTTGCCCGGCGTGGGCGGCGAGCCTATGGCCCTGCGCGAAGCCATCAAGTTCGGCGGGGTGAGCATGCTGACCATACTGTTTCTGCTCAATATTCTGGACGAGTTAGACCGTGTAGCCATCGCCGTCCTGGCCCCCGACATCCAGGAAACTCTGAACGTGAGCGACACCGTCTTGCTGGGAGTAACCGGGCTGGGCGGTGTGGCATTGGTGCTGGGCGCCGTGCCGATGGCTTTTCTGGCCGACCGAATCAAGCGTGTGCGCATCGTTCAAGCGGCCACCATTTTCTGGTCGGGCACTTTGGCTCTGATGGGGGCCGTGGTGAATATCTTCCAATATTTCCTGGCTAGGGTTACCACCGGCTTGGGGCAGTCCAACCGCTTGCCTGTCCATTCCTCTTTGCTGTCTGACGCCTATCCGCTGCGTGCCCGCGCCCGTGTGTTTGCCTTTGAAGGCATGGGCCGCCCCATTGGCCAACTCGCTGGGCCGATCTTGGCCGGTACCATTGCGGCGGCAGCTGGCGGCCCCGAAGGCTGGCGCTGGGCTTTCTTCATTTTCGCCATTCCGCCCGCGGTAGTGGCCGTGGCTGCGCTGATCCTCAAAGAACCCATCCGTGCCCGCCATGAGCAGCAGGCCATTTTGGGAGAAGAAAAGGAACTGCCCAAGCTGGGCAGCGACCTGCCGGTGTCGCTCGGCGCTGCCTACCAGCGCCTCAAAAAAATCAAGACGTTTTACTTTTTATGCGTTGGCGTGGGCGCCCTGGGGTTTGCCCTGATTACGGTGCCCGTCCAACTCAGCTTGCTGCTAGATGACAGTTACGGCTACGGCGCCTACACTCGCGGCTGGATGATTTCGCTTACCTGGGTGGCATCTCTGTTGTTTATTCCCATTGCTGGCATCATCAGCGACAGGCTGTTTCGCGCCGACCCCGGCAAGATGGTACGCTTTGCCGGCTCGTTCGTGGCTGCCTATGGCGTGCTGATTTTGGTAGCTCTGCGCTTCAATGACATTGCCATTTTGCTGGTGGGCGTGAGCTTAGCCAACGGCTGCACCTCAGCTGCCTTCGTCACCGCCGGCCCCACCATCGGTGCCATAGCCCCGTATCGCATGCGGGCGCAGGCTTTTGCCTTGTTGCCGGTGTTCATTTTCTTGATGGGCGGCTTCTTCGGCGGCATCATAGCCGGCACCATCAGCGACGCCCACGGGGAACGGCTAGCGATCAGCGTGATAGCTCCTCCGTCGGCCATCATTGCCGGATTCTTGGTGGCCTACGGCAGCCGCTACATAAAGCGCGATATTTCGCTGTCGGTCCAAGAGCTGCAGGAAGAACAACAAGAAATGGAGCGCATGATCGCCAACCCCGATGGCATTCCGGTGCTTCAAGTCCGTAATCTTGATTACAGCTACGGGCCTGTCCAAGTGCTGTTTGACATGGGTCTGGAGATTCCACGTGGGGAGACGCTGGCTCTGCTAGGCACCAACGGCGCCGGCAAATCCACCTTGCTGCGGGCTGTCAGCGGGTTGGGCATCCCCGACCGGGGCGTGGTGCGCTTGAACGGCCGCACTATAACTTATGTCTCGCCTGAATTGCGCTTCAAGCAAGGCATCGTTCAGGTGCGCGGCGGCACGGCTGTCTTTGGCGACATGACCGTGGAAGACAACCTGAAGACCGTCATGCTGGCCACCAAGCTGCGCAAGGGGCAAGTGGAAGTGGGCAACGGACAGGGCGGCGGCAACGGACAGACTGGCGGTCACAACCCCCTTGAAAACGGCCACGTCGGCGGCGTGCTGGCTTCGGACAACGGCTCTGGCAAGCAATTTGACCCAACCAAGGAAGACCGACAGAGTTTGCTTGTGCGAACTTTGGATTGGCCCCGGGTCTTCGCTGAAAACCTCCAGTACACCAAGGAAATAATTCAAGAGCGCGAAGAGCGGGTTTACGGCACATTTCCCATCCTGGCTGAAAAACGCGACCAGTTGGCGCAAGACCTCTCCGGCGGGCAACAGCAGATGCTGGCTCTGGGAATGGCGCTTATGCACAAACCTGAAATTCTGCTGATCGACGAGTTGAGCCTGGGCTTGGCTCCGCTGGTGGTGCAGGAATTGCTGGAGGTGGTGGAACAGCTCAAGGAACAAGGACAGACCATGCTCATCGTGGAGCAGTCCGTGAATGTAGCCCTGACCATTGCCGACCGTGCCATCTTCATGGAAAAAGGCCGGGTGCAATTTGAAGGCTCAGCCCAAGAGCTAGCCCAACGCGACGATTTGGTGCGAGCCGTTTTCTTGGGCGGCGAAGGCGGCTAGCCACAGCAATATGCTTGAACTAATTTTCGACTGGGACATCACCCAGCAAGATGTGCTGCTGGGGGTAGTCCAAGGGTTGGTCTATGCTGCCCTCGCGGCTGGCTTCGTTTTGATTTATCGCTCAAGCGGCATTTTGAACTTCGCCCATGCCGAAGTTGGGGCTTTCTGCGCGGCTTTATTCGTGGTGCTGAATGTGCTTTACAGCATCCCCTGGTGGTTTTCCTTCGTGCTCACCATCTCCGCCGGCATAGCCATCGCCATGCTGATTGAACTGATCTTCATTCGCCGCCTGTTTGAATCCCCCCGACTGGTGTTGCTGATAGCCACCATCGGCATCTCGCAGCTGCTGAGCGTATTCAAAATCAATCTGCCCCAAGTTACAGCTTCAGGACCTATCCCGCTGCCCTTTGACGTGCTCTGGCGCCCCACCGATCACCTGCGCATTCAAGACATCCACCTGCTGGTGATCATTGTGGTGCCTGTGGTCATTTTGCTGCTAGCCGCTTTTTTGACCCTGACACCTTTGGGCAAAGCCGTGCGAGCTTCGGCTTCCAACCCTGATTCAGCCAGAACTTTCGGCATCAGCGTGCGGCGCACATCCACCATCGTCTGGGCTATCTCAGGCGGGCTGGCAGCCATTACCGGATTGCTGTTTGCCATCTTGTCCAACATCAACTCGGCTCGTGCCGGTACCGCAGCCCTGTCGCCTCAACTGCTGCTGCGGGTGCTGATCGTGGCGCTGATTGCCCGCATGCGCTCCTTGCCAATGACCCTAGTCGGCGGCTTGGCGGTGGGCTTGTTTGAAAAATTCGTCCAAGGCAACACCACCGACCGCGCCATCGTAGATATGTTCTTTTTCATCGCCGTCCTGATTGCGGTGATTTTCATGTCGCGGCGCTCCAAGGTGCAAGAAAAATGGTCGCTGGCGCCGCGGGTCAAAGCCATTCCTTCACGCTTGGCCAACATCTGGATAATCCGCAAGCTGCCTCATATCGGGTTCATCTTCATTTTTGGCGTGATGGCGATGATCCCCCTGTTCACCCGCACCGCCTCCACCACCTTCTTATGGACGAACGTGGTCATCTTTGCCATAGCCGCCATGTCGCTGACATTGCTGATCGGCTGGACTGGACAGCTATCGCTGGCGCAATTCGCCTTCGTCGGGCTGGGTGGGCTTACCCTGATTGCTCTGACCAACGGGCATGACATTCCAGTGCCGTTCAACCTAGCCGACTGGTCGCTGGATCTGGCATGGGGCTGGGCTTTGCTGATCGGCACCGCAGCCGGAGTGCTAACAGCCATTGCCATCGGCATACCCGCTCTCAAAGTCAAAGGGTTTTTCTTGGCCGTAGCTACATTAGCTTTTGCCGTGGCTGCATCCAATTGGATTTTTCCGAGCAACGACTTTTTCACCGGGGGGCTGACCGCCACCGAAGCCACAAATCGGCCGGCCATCAAGCTTGGGCCAATAGATTTGGACTTCAACGAGTCGCGCATCAGCTATTACTATTTTTGCTTGTTCTGGCTGGCCGTCAGCGCGATCATCATAGCCCGCTTGCGCCGCACTGGCATCGGACGTTCCATGATTGCCGTGCGTGAAAACGAAGACGCCGCCGAAGCTTCTACGGTGTCGTCTCGTCGCATGAAGCTGACTGCCTTTGCCGTCTCAGGGGGCATAGCTGCATTTGCCGGCGGTCTGTATCTGACTTCGCTGTCGTCCATTGACCCCGGCAATCAATTCAGGCCAGTAGAATCACTGAATTTAATTGCTATCGCCATTATCGGTGGGCTGGGGTCGATAGCAGGACCGATTTTGGGCACCCTGTGGGTGAAGGGCATCCCGGCATTTTTCGGCACTAACCCGTCAGACCAAATTAAGCTGCTCACATCCAGCATCGGCTTGCTGGTACTGCTGATGTACATTCCCGGCGGTCTGATTCAAATTGCCTATTGGATACGCGATGGCTTTTTGAACTTCATCGCCAACCGGCTGGACCGACGCAAAGCCAAGCACATCCAGCCTGCCATTGCCAAACCTGTGCCCGTGGCTCGCGCCCGCACTACCCCGGCTCTGGCCGAAGGTGAAGCCTGGCTGGAAGTCCAAGGCGCCACCGTCAACTTTGGCGGTAACATTGCTGTGCGGGAAGTCAATTTTTCGGTTTACCGGGGCGAGCTGATCGGGCTCATCGGTACTAACGGAGCAGGCAAATCCACCTTGATGAACGCCATCAGCGGTTTTGTGCCTTCCAAGGGATCAATCAAGGTGCTGGGGCACGAAATCAATCATATGTATCCCACCAAGCGTCATCGTCTGGGTTTGGGGCGGGGCTTTCAAGCGGCCACTTTGTATCCCGATCTGACCGTGCGTGAAACCATCATGGTGACTTTGGAGGCTCGCGAACGCACTCTGCTGATACCATCCATGACGGGGCTGCCTCCTTCGCCGGCTGCTGAGCGTCGCAAGCAAGCTGAAGCCGATGAGATCATCGACTACTTGGGCTTAGACCGCTATGCAGACCACTTCATCGCCACTCTGTCCACCGGCACCCGGCGCATTGTGGAGTTGGGCGGCTTGTTGGCCGTGGACGCCAAGGTGTTGCTGCTGGATGAACCGACAGGTGGCGTGGCCCAGCGCGAAGCTGAGGCTTTTGGCCCGCTGATCAAACGTATCCAAGCTGAGTTGGACGCTGCCGTGGTGGTGATTGAACACGACATGCCGTTGGTGATGAGCATCAGCGACAGAATATATTGCCTGGAAGCGGGCGAAGTTATAGCGCATGGCACCCCGACCGAAGTCCGCAACGACCAGCGAGTGATCTCGTCCTATCTGGGCACCGATACCAGAGCCATTGAGCGCAGCAACCTGTTGAAGCCAGCTGACTAGGCTGGCGGCTGACCGACGCCAGCCGGCAGCCAAGCTGTTGGGCCAACTATTATGGCTTGCATGACTCAAACTTCCGACAACCCGCCTGCACAGCCGCCTACGCAGCCAGCTAGCCCAGACAAATCCAGTTCAGACGACACCAACCCAGACCACACGGGCGAAAGCGTCAATATCGCTGGCATTGAGCCGACTTTTCGCCATCTGGACGACCCGGATGTCCCTTGGCAACATGTCCGCACCCAGCGCAATGCTGACGGCACCACTTCGTCGGTGTATGAGAAGTGGTTTGCCTTTTCACCAGACCCGATGTATCTCTCGCTGTATGCCCGCTACGAGCCAGGCATGATCGTGCGCCGCCACGGGCATTATTCGCCTCATATGGTGTTTGTGATTGAAGGCGATGTCTGGTGCGGCGACAGGCACTGCCCCGCCGGCACTCACATAGAGCTTCCCTTCGGGGCTGCTTTCGGGCCTTTCAGAGCGGGCGAAAACGGCTGCGTGCTGTATGAGTGCATGATGGGCGACCCCCGCTCTTGGGGAGACCACCCGCAAGCCTATGAAGATTTGTTGGCTGAACATGGTGTAACCCCCCTGCCTGATCCGCCGATTGAGCTGCCCGAATGGCTGGAAGACTTGCGCGCCCTTTGGCCCCAAGGGGATGAAGAAGATTAGGCACAGCCCGCCCTAGCCAAGCTCCGGCCGCCGACCCCTCGCCCGCAAACAACAATTAAGAGAAACAACCCATGAGCAACCCAGAAACCGCCTCAGATTTTAATCCCTTCAATCCCACCGACTTGGATTCGCGCTATGCCGCCATGGAGCAAATGCGCAATACTTGCCCAGTCACGCCCATCGGCGATAGGCAATGGTATGCCGCTACTCACGCTGGCGTGCTGACGGGCCTCAAAAACGTGGACAAATTCGTCGGCTCCTTCATTGACACCTCAAAGCTGCCGCCCGACGAGGTGATGATCAGTGCCATCCCCGAGCCCAGGCACGGCAAGATCCGCCGCGTCATCAATAGCGTCATGGCCCCGCACCGCACCATGCACGCCGAAGGATTCATTCGGGAGTTGGCTGTTGGGCTGCTAGATGACGCCATAGCCAAGGGCCGCTCAAGCCCGGATACTCAAGCTGTCAACCCCCAAACCGACAATCCCGAAGCCGCCCAATCCCAAGCTGCCAGTTTTGACCTGATTGACGAATACGTCGACCCAATTCCAAGCGCAGTCATCGCCCACGTGCTGGGAGTGCCAACCGAGGACTTCCAAAAATTCCGCCGATGGTCGGACGAGCTGCTGGAAAACCAAAATGCCGACCTCAACAGCGAGGGCGTCCCCAAAACCATGAGCCAAGGCCATCCTGAATTCGCTGCCTATATCCAGCATCAGATTGACATCCGCCGGGCTGCCCTAGAAACCCCTGACGATCTGATTGGTCGATTTATTGGTGCCGATATTGAAGGTGAACCGCTTTCAGACGACATGATCCGTACCCAGACGATGTTTTTGATCATTGCGGGCAACGAAACCACCCGCAACTGGCTAGGTAACTACCTCACAACCTTGGCTTACGACCCGCAGCTTTATGCCAAGATCAAAAACCAGCCTGACATTCGTGAGAAATTCATGGAAGAATCGCTACGCCGGGACTGCCCCGTCCAGATAGTCGCCAGGGCTGCTACGCAAGACACGGTAATTGAAGGGCAATCCGTCCCGCAGGGCGACCAAGTGGTCTTCGGAATTGCCTCGGCCAACCGCGACGAGGCCGTCTTTGAAAATCCTGCCGATTTCAACTTTGACCGCTCCGACCTGAAGAAACATCTGGCATTTGGCGCTGGCCCCCACATCTGCCCCGGCGCATCCCTAGCTCGGCTGGAAGCCCGGGTCGCCTTGGACGTCTTCTGCGAGCGGGTAAGCTCCTTCAGCGTCCAAGCTGGCTATGAATTCCAATACAACCCCGTCTTTTGGGCACTGGGCCTGCGTTCACTGCCGGTGGAAGTCATCAGCGAGCCCTGAGTTCCAGCCAAGCTGTCGGCCAGCTAATCCGTCCCTCTGCGCTGAGCACCCTCACCCACGCCAAGCTCCCTACGCCCTACGCCAGATTCCCGCTCCCCCGACAGCCATGCCCAGCTTCGACCCGTTCAATCCGCCAGATTTGCCAACTCGCTATGAGGCGATGGCACACTTCCGCCAGATTTGCCCAGTCGCCAAAGTAGCTGACAGCCGCTGGTATGCCGCCTCCTATGGCGGCGTCATGACCGGCCTAAAGGAAGTTGAGACCTTTGTCGGCTCATTTGTGGACACCAGCGTCCTGCCCGAAGACGAGATTCCAGTCAGCGCCATCCCCGAGCCCAGACACGGCAAGATTCGTCGCGTCATCAACGGTGTGCTGGCACCGCATCGCACCATGCACACAGACCAGTTCATCTTTGAGTTGGCCAACGCGCTTTTGGACGAAGCCGAACAATCGCACCAAGACACCGCCTCATTTGATTTAGTTCAGCAGTATGTCGACCCTATTCCCAGTACCGTCATTGCCCACGTACTTGGAGTGCCCACTGAAGATTTCCAAAAATTCCGCCAATGGTCGGACGAGCTGCTGGAAAACCAAAATGCCCAACTGGACGGCCAGCCGCTGACGCTCACCCAGACCCATCCCGAGTTTGCTGCCTACATCCAGCACCACATTGAAATTCGCCGCCATGCCAAAGACCCGCAAAATGACCTAATCACTAGATTCATCAGAGCTGAAATTGAGGGCGAACCTCTTTCAGACGACATGATTCGCACTCAAACCATCAATCTCATCATCGCCGGCAATGAGACCACCCGCAACTGGCTAGGCAACTATTTTGCAGCCTTGGTGGATGATGCCGAATTGTATGAACGAATTCGCTCACAACCTGCGATGCGGGAAAAATTTCTAGAAGAATCGCTGCGCCGGGACTGCCCCGTCCAAATAGTCGCCAGAGCCGCCATGGAAGATACCGTGCTGGATGGCCAGCCTATCCCCCAAGGTGATCAAGTGGTCTTCGGCATTGCTTCGGCCAACCGCGACGAAACCATCTTTGAAAACCCCGCTGAGCTAATCCCCGATCGCTCAAATCTGAAGAAACATCTAGCCTTTGGCGCTGGCCCCCACATCTGCCCCGGCGCATCTTTGGCCCGGCTGGAAGCCCGCATAGCTTTGGACGTCTTCTGCAAACGGGTCAGTTTTGTCAGCGTCCAAGCAGGCTATGAATTCCAATACAACCCCGTCTTTTGGGCACTGGGCCTGCGCTCATTGCCTGTTAACCTGAAATTTGCACCTAAAGCCAGCCAGAAACGATAACAACGTATACCAAGCTAAAAACCCAGAGGGGATGAAATGGCCGACCACAATAAAAGCAACAACTCTAGCCCTAACTCTCACGACAAGCCATTCACGACCCCACCAATGTGGCTAATCCCTTGGATTTCAAGGGCTCACGTGGCATTCTACAAACTTACCTCAGGCAAGGTCGGCTCAGATTTGGCAGGCAAACCGGGGCTTTTGTTGCGCACAACAGGTAGGCGTTCTGGCAAGCCTCACACGGTGTGTTTGCCGTACCTGCCGGATGAAAACAGCAAAGTAGTGGTGGCTTCTTTTGCCGGAGCCGATCATCATCCAGCTTGGTTTCACAATCTCAAAGCCAACCCAGACGTGATAGTCAGAGACAAACGCGATGTATATTGGGCTAAAGCCAAGGTGGTGGAAGGCGAAGACCGCCCGCAGTTGTGGGCAAAGGTTGTAAGCGATTCGCCTTGGTATGGCGAATACCAAACTAAAACTGAACGCCAGATTCCTCTAGTCCGCCTGGAATATGACCGCCCCTACTCCCCCTGAGATCCAAAACTCCATCTGACGCCCCCTTGGCCTTCCGGCTCTCAGTGTCTGACCTCCGCCCTCCGCTCACTCAGATCGTAAAACCCCCATCCACATCCAGCATCTGCCCGGTAATATAACCGGCCCGGTTGGAAGCCAAAAAGCACACTGCTTCGGCCACGTCGGCAGCCGTGCCGAAAGTTCCCAGAGCGATATTTGCACGGGCAGCATCCTGTGCAGCCTCGTCTATTTCCCCGCTAGACATCAACTCACTAGCCATGCCGTCAGTCAGCATGCCCGGCCCAACGCAGTTCGCCCGCACGCCGAAGCGGCCTTCCTCTCTGGCAAACGCTCTGACTAGGGCTTCAACTGCCCCTTTGGGAGCTGAAGACAATACATCGCGCTTGGGGAATCGCCTAGTGGCGCAGGTTGTAACAGCCACCACGCTGCCCTGGCTCTCCCGTAAATATTTGGCAGCGCAATGGAGCAGGTTGAAAAAACCGAAAATATCTTGAGAGCACTGCTCCTGAAACTGCTCAGGAGCAATCCTGGACAAATACTCCTGGGGCACAAACGGCCCAGCCGCATGCACTAACGTGTGAATGCCTTCAAACTGCTCCGCTGCTGTTGCCAGAGTTGTGCCGACAACTTCCAAGTCTGTCAAGTCGGCTTGCAGACGCAGTGCCTGGCGCCCCATGCTTTGAACTGCTTCGGCAACTTCTTTGGCAGCGGTTTCGTTAGAGCGGTAGGTGAAGGCAACGTCATTGCCTCGGCTGGCTAGCAGCTCTACGCAAGCTCGGCCTATGCCACCGCTTCCCCCCGACACAAAAGCACAGCCAAGTCGTTCGGTTTCAATATGTTCAGACATGGCAATTATGTTATTGGCTTATATTATTGGCTTGCCTGTTAGCCAGCCAGCCTAAACAACTAACATTTCAAATATGAGCCAAGAGATTGAACCCACTCAAGCCAGTTCCGCCAGCAACATCCCACCTGCCATCGACGCGCAAACCAGCATCGACGCCCCGCCCATCGCCGACGCGCAAACCACCACTTGGGTGAAAGTGGCCGAAGCCGCTGACCTACCCGAGGGGCGAGTCATGACCGTAACCGCCGGCCACAGAAGTTTGGCACTCTGCCATTTTGAAGGCAGCTTTGGAGCACTTGACAATCACTGTCCTCATCAAGGCGGCCCGCTGGGCGAGGGTTCTATTGAAAAAGGCTGGTTGCGTTGCCCTTGGCACGGCTACGATTATCACCCGCTCACTGGTCAGCCCCCTCCGCCCTTCAACGACCAACCCGCCTGCTTCCAAACCCAAGTGCGAGACGGATCGGTCTATGTGGAGTTGCCGGCTGAGCCGCCCAAAGTGCGCACCGTCAGCGATGTGCTGGTTGAGACGCTGCTGAACTGGGGCGTCAAAGCCGTCTTTGGCATGGTTGGGCATTCCAATCTGGGGTTTGCTGAAGCTTTGCGCCATGCCGAAGCCCGCGGTCAACTGCGCTATTTCGGCATCCGACACGAAGGGGCTGCTTCCTTTGCCGTCAGTGCCTATGGCAAGCTCACCGGCAGTTTGTCAGCTTGTTTTGCCATTGCCGGCCCCGGCTCCACCAACTTGCTGACCGGCCTCTATGATGCCAAGATAGACCGCTCCCCTGCGCTGGCCATCTCAGGGCAAGTGCCTTCAGCCGTGGCGGGGCGCGGTGCTTTTCAAGACCTCAACTTGGCCAATGCCTTTGCCGACGTCTCCAACTACAGCCAGACCGTCATTCAAGGTTCCAACTACGCCGAGTTGGCTACTTTGGCTTGCAAGACCGCTCTGGTGGAGCGCGGAGTCGGCCATCTCATCTTGCCCGATGAAGTGCAGGTGCTGCCCGCTCCCGATACCGCTGCCGGAAGCCCCCAAGGGCGCCTGCCTTCGTTGCGGGTTTCGCCTTCCCCGGAAGTGGTTGACCAGGCCACCAGCAAGCTGAAAGAAGCCAAGCGACCATTGTTCATTGTCGGAGCAGGCGCGCGGCACGACCTGGCTGCCATTATTGCCTTGGCGGAACAGCTTGGCGCACCCGTGGCTACCACCTTTAAAGCCAAAGGGCAGATTTCCGACCACCACCCACTGGGCTGTGGAGTGCTGGGGCGCAGTGGAACGCCCGTAGCCAGTTGGTTTATGAATGAAAGCGATCTGTTGGTGGTTTTCGGGGCGTCCTTTTCCAACCACACTGGTATTGCGCCTTACAAGCCCATCATCCAAGTTGATTTTGATCCGATGGCTTTGGGGCGTTTCCATAATGTGGATGTGCCGGTGCTGGGCGATGTGGGAGTTGTGGCCGAGATTTTGAGCCGAGAAGTGGCGGCTGCAAACTATGACCAGCGAAATGAAAGCATGCGAGCAGAAGTAGCTGAGCGCTGGGAGATCTGGCGCACCGAAAAAGCTTCTAGACGACAAGACGACACTGGCCACGGGGTCAACTCTGCATCGGTGTTTGATTCGCTTACTCGGCTGGTGGCGCCCGATGCTGTGGTCTGTGTGGATGTCGGCAACAACACCTACTCGTTTGGTCGCTACTTTGAGGTTGACCGCCATAGCGTTTTGATGTCTGGCTATCTGGGTTCCATAGGCTTCGGTCTACCGGCAGCACTGGGTGCTTGGGCTGCCGATACCGGGCGACAAGTTGTGAGCATTTCAGGCGATGGCGGTTTCGGACAATATGCCATGGAACTCACCACAGCGGTGAAATACAACATGGACATCACCCACTTCCTGTTGAACAACCATGAACTAGGCAAAATCAGCAAGGAGCAGCGAGCGGGGCTTTTTAACGTCTGGCAGACCAGCCTGCGCAACCCAAGCTTTGCTGACTTTGCGGAGTTGTGCGGAGCCAGAGGATTCAGCGTGGCAGACAGAGCCAGCCTAGACGCTGCAGTGGCTGAAGCTCTGGCGTATCGCGGCCCCGCTCTGGTAGAAATCGAGTCTGACGTCTCCCTGGTGTGAGACAAAGCCATCCACGACTTTTTCATGCCTGTCTACCTAGCAGACTAGGCATCGAATACGACGCCACAATAAATCTGGTTGGAACTAACAGTGCTCCACCGAAGTCAAAACAAGCATGGGATACAAATGCAAAATACCAATCCAATCAACCCCAAAACCAGACGGAGCCGACAATAACACATTGAACTATGATCCCGTAGCTGAGAATATTTGCAGAGAACTGGGAAACTGGGAGTTGATATCATACTTGGCGTGGCTTCAGAAGACACCCTCAACAGCAAGCCGTGAAACTTGATTATGCGTGGATTATCAACTTACTTGGCGGCCGCAGCCATTGTGGTATTGTTGCTAATGGCTGGGTGCTCATCTGAAAACGACTCCGCTTCAGATGACATCTGCGTGGGAGTTGAAAACAACGAGGGCGTGTCAGGTGTCTCAGGTGTTGGTGAACGGTCTGCTGCTGAGGGGGTTGTGCATGAGTTTGTTGGGAGTATGTATTTTCCTTTGAAGGCTGGAGCAACTCCCAGGCATGTATCTGCGAGTGTCTATATCAGGCCGTC
>JAPYNY010000089.1 GCA_028283145.1 Candidatus Hopanoidivorans cymbastelae | reverse complement strand
GAAATTATTTCGTCTTTTAGGTTAGCGGTGCTGTTAGTTAATCAGGCTAGCGGTGCCGTTCAAAAATCAACAGCACATTTGGGTTGCTTTGGCTGGGGCTATTTTGGCTTGAAAGCTTAGTTCCAGCTATTTTTTGGTGCCGTAGCGACTGCGGGCTTGGCGGCGCCCATCCACCCCGCTGGCGTCTAACGTGCCTCGGATGATCTTGCAACGCACACCAGGGAGGTCGCGCACCCGTCCACCACGCACTAGCACGATGGAGTGCTCCTGCAGGTTGTGGCCTTCGCCTGGAATGTAGGCCGTTACCTCCATGCCACTAGTGAGGCGCACCCTGGCCACCTTGCGCAAAGCCGAATTGGGCTTTTTGGGCGTGGTGGTATAGACACGCGTGCAGACTCCCCTTCGCTGGGGCGACCCCTTGAGGGCCGGCATTTTGTCTTTTCTAGTTTTGGCTTGGCGACCCTTGCGCACAAGCTGCTGAATAGTAGGCACTATAACCTTTCCGATGCTTTGGTATTAGCCGATGTTGGCAACCAACTGAAGCTCAGTCTGACATCTTAGAAGCAAAATCGCCAAATAGCAACTCCAGCGCAGTCTTAGTCGCCGACCTTTCCGCCTGTAAGCACCAATCCTTCCCCTTCCGCCCACTGGCTCCCCCTGCCCACTGGCCGTCAGGGCATCGCTCCAACTTCTTTAGACTGGAAATTGTGATAGATGAGGGTGAACTTGCCGAGTTGATTGCAAAAGGCCAACACTCGGGCTTAGAGTTCAAAACAAGGCCCGATAAAAATACTGCCAGAACCATTGTAGGAATGGCAAACGCATCTGGTGGCACAATCTTGTTCGGGGTTACTGACAGCGGTGAAATAGTCGGCTGCAAACCAACCAATACGGAATTAGCACAATTGCTAAATGCTGCATCAAATGCCGAACCGCCAGTTGATGTGGCATCCAAGCAGGTGGGGCCGGTATATGCCATGCGTGTAACTGAAAGCCGCAGCAAACCCGTTTATTGCAGTGATGGATATTTCATTCGGGAAGGCGCAACTACCCGCAAAATGAAAAGGCACGAAATTGGGCAGATGATGCGCCAATATTCTCCTCCGTCATTTGACGACAGGATTTGTGATGATTTTAGCTACCCCGAGCATTTTGACGAGGAAAAATACGAAACCTGGATGAGGCTGGCCAATCTCTCTAGAAATGGCAAAAAAGAAGCGACTTTGCGCAATTTGGAGTTGGCAGAAGGTAACGATGACGGTTTGAAAATCAATAGTACGGGTGTATTGTTTTTTGCGACTAAGCCTAGGCATTTCTTCAATCAGGCATTCATAACGTGTTTGATGTTTGCCGGCACCGACAAAGACCGCATCATTGACAGGGAAGATCTGGAGGGTGGCATCATCGCAGACATACAAGGAGCCTGTCGTTTTGTGCGGAGGAACACTCGTGTGGCTGATGAAATCGTTAACCGCTACCGAACTGAACTAGAAGAATACCCCATGGAAGCAGTGGCGGAAGCCATCGTCAATGCCGTGGCGCACCGAGATTGGATGATAAGGGGAGCCAATGTTTTCGTCAATCTCTACTCAAACCGGCTTGAGGTAGTCAGCCCAGGGGGTTTGCCTGCAGGCGTGACGCTGGACAACATGGAAGAACGAAGCGTCCGGCGCAACCCTCTTATTTCCGACATGTTGAACCGAGCAGGTTTGGCGGAACGGGCTGGCTCGGGAGTGCGCAAGATATTGAAAGAAGCGGCCTTGGTTGGATGCCCTGAACCTGAATTTTTGAGCGACGGGAGTTTCGTGAAAGTCAGATTCTGGCCCAATTCTGCAACCCAGCCAACAGAGGATGATTCCGTCGCCGTAGAAAAAGTAAGCGAGGTGTCAGCACTGGGAATACGCCTGACGGATTACATGACCTTTGGGGCCAACACCACTGCTCTGGCATCAAAGGGTCGCTGGCAGATTCATCTTCAGAAATTTGCGGAATCCTCTCACTACATCAGCCAGTTGGAAGCAGAAATTGAGAACCATCCCGACAAAGAATACATTCCATTTGAAATCAACGGGCGAAAACGATTTGGAACTATTGCAATTGAAGAAGAGGATAAGCAATACGTTCTAATCTTTGAAGTCACCTGACTTGAAAATTTTTGCTCTGCTTACAGCTAAAACTTGCACTCAGTAGCAGCACCTCCCTGATGCGCCCCGCACGGCCTGCCAGCACGCCCAGAAAGGTCACCCCTCCGCATTTTTATTCTGCTGTCTCATGCACAACGGTTTCCTCAGTTTCCTGCTTGACTTCAGGCTGCGCCCAACTCGCCAAAACATTGCCAGCAATTATTATGGCTAACCCCGTCAGAAGGTAGCCAAGCGTAACGTCCTCGGTGTAGGAAGCTGCCCATAGGTAGGCGATGGCGAAGACGGGTGTGATGTATCTAATGGCTTGCAGGTTGGGCTGTTGCGCGGCCCGTAAGGTGCCTTTTATGCTGGCAACGTTGCCCACAAGCTCAACCGCAGCTCCACAGCCGCAGGCCAGCAAGAATTCAGCCAGCCCTATCCGAGCAGAAGTGAAGGGCAAAGCAATTGCCGCTATAACTCCGCCTACTGCCATCGAGCAGGTTTGGCAAAACAAAGTCAGATGCGTCAGGCGACTTTCCAACTTGTCTGGCGGAGTCGCCAACTCAGCACCCCTGTGGTCTTGCCACTTGCCTGCCCACTTGATGAACCCTGCCTCCTGAATGATGCAGCCGATGGTCGCAAACAGCAGCACCGAGCCGATAAGAACGTCCCACGCTGTGATGCCCATGTCGTTGTCTGCGTGCGAACCCGACAGCACCACCAAAACAACGCCCACAAAAACTAGAGCGAACATGCCCAGTGTCTTCAGGCCCACAGCGTGTTGGCCGGTTTCTCGGAACAGCACACCCAAGAGCACCACATAAAAAATCGGCCACGACTCCACCAGCACCGCTGCTATGGCAGAGGGCAGAAAAATCGTTGACCATGAAAAGAAGCCAACCCCGAACGACCGAGACATCCCAAGATAGACCTGCCAATTCCACTTGACTCTGCTTCCGCTCAAATCTGAAAAGAAGGATTTTCTGGACGGAATCACGAAGTGCCGTATCTCATCCAGCCTGACACGCTTGCTATCCCCCGAAAAGCAATACCATAAACACCCGATTGTTCCCCCCAAGCACCAGGCAACCATAAACATCAATGGGGATTTTTGCCCATCTGCTGCTGCGTTCACCAGCGGGAACGCCCCCCAAACAACGGTCGTGGCCAGCAGCGCACGCTTCGCTGGCGTCACTATGCTACTGCCTGTGCTTTTGTTGGAACGGCTTTGGCTTGTGGGTTTGGAGGCATGAATTTACGCTACCAACCTAGTGAAAAGAGCAAGACAAGAAAAACTTTGGACGAACTTAAGTTTCAAGAGGATTTCTTAGCTTGGACATTGTCTGAGTTTCCCACTGTTGCACCCCGTCACAACAACCAACTGGACTGTGATGCCCTGGTCACTCGGGGGACTAACCATAGACGTCATAGCAAACTCTATAGCGGATATGAGATTGGCGTATTAGTGCCTAAGTGGTCGATTTTGCGCTACTTGTAACCACCACATACACACTATGTCTAGCACTTCCGATTGGCCAGCTACAGGGAGTGAGGCTAGTCGTCTAGCGGGCTGTTAGGAGGTAGCCGTTCGGAGCGGATAATGATGTCCGCCAAGTGCTCGCTGGGAGACCATTCGGGCAAGCACCTAAGCACCCTGTCCAGCTGGGTGAGACGAAACCAGAGTGTCTGTGGCATTTCATCTGCTGGGCTTAGAACGGCAAAGGTTGGACATCTTGTGCCTCTTTTCAGTTGAGGTGCGATTGTGGTCGGTGATCATTTCAGTCTTCCCATCTGACTTTTTTGCCGTCTCTCATTTGCTTTATTTTAAAGGTGCCGTCACCCACAGGCTTCAGCCCCGACAAAACCGCGCGGACTGGGCGGAACGCATCATCCGACAGCTCCATCACATCCTGTGGATTGCGTGTAACGCGCACCCGTAATTCGCTCAGGTCAAAATCACCGTTAGGAGCGCACGATTTCACCCTGACATGCCCTCGCTCACCGGGCTTAAAATCCAGCCTGTCTGGCTCTGGCATAGCCCTGAAAAACCCGTCCTCATAATCGTCCATCACCAAAGCGATATAAGACGAGTTTGTGCCAGGCGGCTCCGAGTTCCCCTCAATGACCACAACGCAATCATCGCTGCCGTATGACTGGTGTGATATCCTCCCCTGAGGTGCCATCACTTCTCTTGCTTGCCGTTTCAGAAATCCCATATCTCTACCCCTTGGTTTATCCGAATGTTAGCGCGTCGTAGATAGATATAAGGGCGACATCTGTAAGCTGCGTGTCCGCTGATGTCATCGTGGCGTTCAGCATGGCTAGCTGCTCCCACAGCATAAAATCTCGTTCAGCTTGACTCATAGCCGACCACCGCTTCACCGCTTCAGCACGCGCAGCCTGCCACTGTAACATTGCATCCCACTCACGCTGTGCGTGCTCTTCCCTTCGCCGCTCAGACCGCGACATGCTCAACCACTCAGCAGATTCAGCCAGATGCCTGGTAATGTGTTCCTCCTTAATCCGTTCAGAACTAGCTTGGCTGTCCACTTTTTCTTGGGCTAACTGCTTGCGAGCTTCGGTTCTACAATGTGTCTGCTCAGCTTCTATCGCAGCTAACTTAGCCCTATGGTCAGCCAGTCGTTCAGATATACCCATAACCTGACACCTCCTGCCATAATGATTTTGACTAGTGGAATTAGTCTATATGAGCGACGGTGTAGTAGATGCTGTTCAGATGATGCCTTTCAGCTTCAAAAATCGCGTCATTCTCACTGGAATGCTTGAGTGTCCTTCCTTGCCTAAATACCAAGCACAGGCCTGCCGCTCATCTCCCCAAAATGTCAGACCCCTGATTTATAGTTGATGATATGCCTAGAAACGGAACCATGCGACTGACTGCCTGTGGCTATGGGCGAGATTCCAGCCAAGCTCTGCGCGGGGCCATTGAACGCAGCCGCCAAGACAATCCGTTTCGCACCGCAACGATTGTCGTACCGACGCTGGCGGTGGGTTTTGCCGCCAAGAAAGAACTGGCATGGGGGAGCTTGCGGGACGACAGCAGCCCCAGCGGGGTCTTCGGGTTGCGGTTGTTCACCTGTGAAGGCCTAGGCGAGCACATCATCAGCATCTGCGACCCGGCATCGCACATTCCCAACTATACAACTCGGGAGATCACTGCTGCGCTAATGCAATTTGGCGACAGGCATTTTGGGGTGTTCAGGCAAATCAGGTCGCATCCTTCCACCTATGACGTTCTGGTTCAGACCTTGCGAGAACTTGAGCGGCTTTCACCAGCGGGCATTGCTGAGCTTCAGAAATCTGGTGGCCAGCAGATTTTGGACTTGCTACGCCTTCATGAAGCAGTTCGGAATCACTTCCAACATCCTGATGCGGGCCGTGGCGATTTTCAGGAAAGCAGCCGTAGGTGCAGCTCAGCCAGCATGCTGGAGCGAGCGGTGGAGTTGCTTGAGGGCGGGCAGGTGCAAAACTCTTCGGCTACGGGCGGGCCGGGGGCAGCATCAGGTGAGAACTCCCACTCTCAACACATCAGGCTGGATGAGCAACTCTGGGCATCCCTCTGGGAATATCTTGGCTCGCTGATTATTTATCTGCCCCAGCAACTTTCAAGCATAGAGGGGGCTTTGCTGAAAGCCTGCCAGCCCGATGAAATTATTCTTGGGCTGACTGGTATTGAGGCGGCCGATGAAATGCCCTTGGCAAGCGTAGCCGAGATCGACTCCTTTTTAGCAGAATCAGACAGCCAAGAGTTCACCAGTCTGCCGCCAAACGCACAACAAGAAAATCCAGACCAAGCAAGCCCGCCGGTGGCTTCCCCACAAGCTCCGAAGCCACAGCACCCTTTTGAAATAATGCCTCCGTCTGGCTCTAGCTACCAGCCCAGGGCGGCTCAAACAACGATTCTGTCGGCTCCCACCCCGGTAGATGAAGTGCGCATAGCCATCCGAGGGGTGGCTGAAGCCATAAAGGATGGTTTCCCGGCCGACCAGTTGGCTATCGTTTACACCGCTCCAACGCCCTACAGACGACTTCTGTACGAATACCTTCAGAGTTCTGAAATCAGCTTCACCCACTTTTCAAACTTGCCTCTCAGGGAGCGAGTCGCCCCCAAGACTCTGTTGGCGATGCTGGATTTGCTGGACAACGATTTCAAACGCATTGACCTTATGAATCTCCTGGCTTCAGCGCCCATAGTTGAAAGCTCCTCCAATAAACTCGTTCCCAACGCAGCATGGGACAGAGTCAGTTCCGAAGCCAGAGTTCACAAAGGTCTGAGCCAGTGGAAGGAGCGGCTAGACAGATTTATTGAGCTTCACAATGCTGAAATTCGGCTTTTGGAAGAATCTGACGAGGAAGACAACGAGACCACTATACAACGGGTTGAGCGCAGCATTGCCCAAGCGCTGTTTCTGGCGGAGTTTGTGGCGAGCTTCGCCAGCTCAATCAAGACCATTCGGGCTGCTGAGACATGGCGAGGCAGGGTTGAAGCCACTCTAAAGCATCTCAGGAAATTTATGCCGCTTCGTAAAACTTTGGCTGCTTTCGGCACGCCGTCTTCTCAGGCGCATATCTGGGCTGGGGACGAAGCTGAAGCCTATAGGCAGCTCAAGGAAATCTTGGAATCGCTGGCTTCGCTGGACGACGTGCATCCAAACCCCAGCTATCAGGATTTCAGACTACTGCTAGACAAGGAGCTGGAAGCTGCCAGTGGGCGTTTGGGGCAGCAAAATGTTGGAGTTGTTCTGTCTGGGATTGGTAATTTCCTAGCTGGTTCGTATTCTCATATATGGATCGTAGGGATGGTGGAAGGGTGCCTGCCCATGAAGCTCCGCGAAGACTCGCTGCTGCCTGAAAATGTCAGGAAGGTAACTCCTGATTTGGAGACGCAGGCTGGACGAATTCACGAACAACACAGGCATTTCTTGGCTGCCCTGCGGCTGGCTTGGCAGCAGATTTCTTTCAGCTACCCTCGGCTCAACCCAATGGGGTCTAACACCAGCTTGCCGTCGCGCTGGTTATTGGAGGTGGTTGAAGCTATGGCGGGGGAGAGGGTGTTTGCGGAAGATTTGGATGAATTTCTGCAGAGGCGCCTTGAGTCGAGGAATGGTGCTTCTAGCGGTGGCGCTAGATCGGCTACTGCTCTGTGCTGTGAGTTTGTGCAGTCATTTACGGCCGACCTGAGGACCCTGAACCTCCCTGCGCGAGAACAGGAATTCAATCTCACGACATTGCTGCCGAGCCGAAGCCAGCACTCTGCCTTGGCAAATCACAGTCTGGTCGGCAGAAAATCTCATTTTGCGCGTGGCCTTGAGGCCTATTTCTCCCGCAGGAGCTCTGAATTTACCAGATTTGACGGCAACCTTTCGGAGGCATTTGGGAAGGTTGCGATGGAGCGCGGCGCGAAAGCACGGGGTAGTGCCAACTCTCAAGGTGGCACTACCGGCCTGGGTTCAGCCAATCTCCCCCCTAACGCTGAAGACCCGGCGGGCATTAACCACGCGGATGCCACTAGCCACCCATTTAACCCCAACGACCCAGCGGGTATTTTTGAAAACCCCATGTCGCCAACACGCCTGGAAAAGTGGGCTGAATGTCCCCAGGCATTCTTCATGGAATCGGTTTTGAGGCTGAGCCGGATAGAGCCACTAGACGATTTTGAGGGGCTTACCCCTTTGGTCAGAGGCAACATCATCCACAAGTCTCTTGAGCAATTCTTTCGGGAAAAGCTTGATGCCCTTGACCAGTCACACACTTGGACAGCCAAGGAAAGCCATAGGCTCTCAGAAATTGCTGAAGAGCATTGCCGCGAAGCCATTTCTAACTTTATGTTTGGACCGGAAGTATTTCACGAACAAGAAACGGCTAATATCCAGGCGGAACTAACCGAATTCCTGCACCACGAAACTGAATTCCGCCAGTCCAAAAAGTCTCATCCTGTAGGGCTGGAAGTTGGTTTTGGAAGGGAAGACCCTTTTGTGTATCCACTCAAAAATGGCGCATCGCTTCTCATCCACGGCCGCATTGACAGGGTGGATGTCGCTTCAGCCACAGGCCGGGTCATCGTGATTGACTATAAGACAGGCAAAACAAACAGCGGCACAAAACCTCACCGATTCGTAGACCTATCCGAAATCAACCCTGATGCACTCGGCAGGAAGTTGCAAATGCCTCTGTATCTCAGGGCGGCGGAGGCACTTTTCGAAGAATTGAGCTCGCAAACTCCGAAAATTCGTCATGAAAATGGCTTGCCAAACTCTGCCGTCTATTGGTTTGTCAATGAAGCCTCCGGTTACCACCAGCAAACAATCGACTTCATTGACGTTGTGAAAGGTCATGTTGATGCAACGCTCACAACTTTGCACCAAGAAATTGCTAAAGGTATTTTCCCGCCAGGATTCCATAGCAGCGCCACCAATCTCCAATCCTGCCCTTGGTGCAACTTGGACAATTTTGGCTCGCGCAGATACTCCTCATTTATGGAATCAAAGACGCTGGACAGCCAGCTGGCACCTTGGCTGGAACTCGCCTATCCAAAAAAGTCCGCCGAAGCAAAGAATTAGGTTGAGCCAATCATGCCTCCGCTCCAAGCCCCTGCTGCCACGAGCCTTCCCGACCAGCAGGCCAGGGATGCCATTCAAACCAACTTAAATGCCACGCTGTTTGTTGAAGCTGGGGCTGGCACTGGCAAGACCACCGCTTTGGTGGGGAGGATTCTTTCTCTCATTGACGATGAAATCCCAATTCAGAACATCGCTGCCATAACTTTCACAGAAAAAGCCGCCACTGAGCTTCAGAGCCGAATCCGCCAGAAACTTCAAGAGAAAATCCAGTTAGAAAACGGCCAGCCTAACACCCCGCAAAGCAAATTGGATAAGTTGCAAAACGCTATGGACGATATGGACGGGGCTCCTATCTGCACGCTTCACTCCTTTGCCCAGAGAATTTTGCTAGAGCATGCCCTGGATGCCATGCTTCCGCTCAGGTTCAGTTGTCTTGACGAAATTGAGAGCGAGATCCAATTTCAAGTGGAATGGGAAGATTTTCAAACCAACACGCTCAGGGAGCCTAAACACGCTTTAGCTCTGCAACTAGCTAAAGAATTGGGCATCGCTCAAGATGAACTTAAGGCGATGGCCAGGCAATTCAGGGACAACTGGGATTTGGTCAGGTCATATAAAGGCATTGAATCTTATACCAGCCCCCAATGGCTTCCTGAAATTTCAGAGCTTATAGAAATTCAGAAGTTCTTGCTCCGCACCAAGGACGAATATGAGAAAGGGGCAAAATCAGAAAAGCCTCCATTTCACTTCAACAAAGCCAGAGATGAGAAATACCCGAAACTAGCAAGTGCGATAAATTCACTTGTCAAAAAGTCGGTGGAATCCCCAAGCTTTGCCAAGGAATTATCTGACTTGGCATACAGCCATCAAGCAGCAGAAAAAAACCTCGCTCCGCGAACTCTGAATAGAACAACTGAAACAGAAGCGGCTCTATGGGAAGCCGTCAGGAATGATGTTCCCGAAAAGGTATCGAAATACTTGCAGCAATACCTTGAATCAATCGTAAATTATCTGGTGATTATGGTGGCTAACTTCACCCTGGCCCAAGCCAAAGCCAGGAAAGAAACAGGGCAGCTAATTTTTCACGACCTGCTGGTTCACTGCTTAGAGTTGCTGAAGCATCCTATTCACGGCCCGAAAGTCAGATCGAGTCTGAGGAATCGCTATCAGCGACTTCTGATCGACGAATTCCAAGACACCGACCCAATCCAAATTGAGTTGGCCTCTCTTATCGCCAGCAGCCCAGACCAAACTGTCCCTGCAACTGTTTCAGGCCACTCCGATTGGCGCAATTTGTTGGTTAAAGACGGGCGGCTGTTTTTCGTGGGCGACCCGAAGCAGTCAATCTACCGGTTCAGGCGAGCCAATGTCAATCTCTACATGGAAGCAGCCGAGCACCACGGCGCCAACCTCACCCTGCAAGCCAACTGGCGTTCCAGCAAACCCATTTTGAACTGGGTCAACCAGGTATTTTCGAAACTCATCCAAGAAAAACAGGGTTCGCAGCCCTGCTATACGCCAATTGATGCGATGCTTTCGCCAGCTTCAGACGACCCAGGCCCGGCAGTTGCCCTGCTGGGGGCAACCCCGCATGAAAAAACGGCTCCAACGGACGAACTGCGCAGTGCTGAAGCCCAAGAAATTTCCAAGCTGATAGGGATGATCCTCCAAAGCGGCTGGATGGTATCGCAGAAGAGATCTGGCCTTGGCCACAAGCCCCATAGAAGAGCCAAGCTCAGCGATATCTGTGTGCTGTCCCCCACCAGGAGCAATTTTCTTCACTTGGAAAAAACATTTGCAGATTTCGCAATTCCCTATCAGGTGCAAGTAACCAACAACATATTTGCCTCGCCGGAAATACGCGATTTGTTTGCCCTGCTCAAGTCCATTGACGACCCCACCGATGAATACAACGTCGTTTCATCGTTGCGGTCTGTGGCGTTCGGCTGCGGGGATGACGACCTGTATGATTTTTTCAGGCTGGGCGGCAGGTGGGATTATCGTGAAGACCTGCCTGAAACAGTCTCCCCCAGCCACCCTGTGGCAGAATCTTTGGCATGGCTAAATGAGATGCACCTGCAGCGGAATCTGCTGTCGCCCAGTCAGGTCATTGAGCAAGTGATCGAGCAACGGAATTTACTGGAGCTTGCTTTAGCGGGAAGCAGCCACCGCGATATCTGGCGCAGGCTTAGCTTTATAGCTGATTTAGCCCGAAAATTCAGCGAGAAAGAGGCTGGCACTCTGCGCCAATTTATTAATTCGCTTCAGCACCTGGGGCAAAACCAAATCGTCCTCAAGGAAGACATCGTGCCCGAAGCCGACTTTGACGCGGTCAAGATAATGACCGTTCATGCTTCTAAGGGCTTGGAGTTCCCGATTGTGATTCTGGCAAATTCTGTCAATAAACTCACGCACACTCCTAGAAAAGCCGAGATCATCTGGAACGACCAAAATCAGATGGGATTTTTCCTCCGGAAAAACCAGCGAACAAAAGTGTACGAGGATTTTGAGGAGGAAAATAAAAAGCGCGAACTAGATGAAGCGATCCGTATGCTCTACGTGGCCTGCACCCGGGCGCGCGACCATCTGGTGGTTTCCCTGCACCGAAAAGACCAAGACAAGGAAAAGCCCTTTGAAGAACTTTCGATTCAGGGTGATTTTCTGGCTCGGGCCTCACCTGAGTGCCCAACTGTTGCACCCGCTTCCTATAACTGCGATTTGAACATGTACCAATATGTGGCCATTGACTTGGAAGAACTGCCCGAAGCGGTTGAAGTCTTGGGCAGTGAAACACCAGCTTCATTACAAGCGGTGCCCTCGACAGACGAACTTGACTTTGAAAAATGGGCCGCTGAAATTGAGCGGATTCAAGCTAAAAGCCAACAGCAGCGTATTTGGAGTTCGTCGCGGGTCGCTCAAACCCACGAGCCAACAGAAGTCCATAAAGAAATTGCAGAACTTGAAACCAAGGCCATTGACTGGGAAGCACCACGTGATTCCAGCATTGGTCGCTCAGCCACAAAAGTGGGTAGTGCTGTGCACGCTGTGCTGCAGACCTTCAACTTGCGTTCACTAGCCGACGGAGATGAGGAGCAAATTTCAGAAGCTCTTTCCCATTTGGCTAATGTGCAAGCTGAAGCCAATGGAATTCACAATAGAACTGGCAAAGCGGAAATCAAAGAGTTGGCTGAGTCGGCCCTCAAATCAGATTGCGTGCAGGCTGCCAGCCGGGCTGATTCCATCTGGAAAGAGGTTTATTTGTCGGCAGTTCTGGAGTTTGACTCAGGCAGCAGTGACGCAACGGGGGCTGTTAGAGCCACCAAAGAAATGCTACTGGACGGGTGCATCGACTTGGCATATAGAGACGCCAACGGCTACTTCGTCATAGTCGACTACAAGACCGACAACTCCACTTCCCTTGACCTTTTCACTCAAAAGCTGAGTCGTTACCGAATCCAAGTCGCTGCCTACGCTCTCGCGGTGGAAAAGACAACCGGAGAAAAAGTGAGCAGTTGTGTGCTGCTGTTCATACCTCGCAAGGAGCACAACTTTATGAAAACAGCGCAAGAAGTGAGAATTGAGGGTGCTGACCTGGCAGCAGCTAAAGCAGAAGTAGAAGAGTTTCTATCCGCACAAACCTGATTCCCGCCAGCTGATTTTCCAGTTTCCAGGCCCGGTTTCCAGTTTCCAGGCCTCCCTCTTTTCCGAACCACTCCCGCCTAGGCCTCCCCCGGTTGGCTTTTACTTGCCCGTGAAAACAGCTTTGCCGGGTCCGTTTTCCAGAAAGCTCTTGATACCGATCTTGGCGTCTTGTGTTTTGAACGATGCACGAAACTCTTGGCTTTCAAGGCTCAGGGCCTCATCCACAGGTAAATCAAAGCCTTGGTCGATTGACCTTTTAATGTTCCTGAGGGCAGCAGGCCCCTTGGCGTATTGCTCAGCCAAGGCTAAAGCTCGCGGGTAGGCTTCGTCTGCCGGGCAGACCTCATCAGCAAGCCCTATCCGCAGAGCCTCGTCAGCTTTTACCCTTCTGCCTGTGTACATCAACTCCTTGGCTTTAGTCATCCCGACCAAGCGTGGTAATCTTATGGTGCCGCCAGCACCAGGGATGATTCCCAGAAGCACCTCTGGCTGTCCGAAAACCGCGTCCTCGCCCGCCACTCGGAAGTCGGTGCAAATTGCCAACTCGCACCCGCCGCCCAAAGCATATCCGTTGACAGCGGAAATAGTTATCTGAGGCAACTCTGCGATAGCGGTGAAAGCCTCCGAAATAGAACTAGGCGGCCCGCTTGGGCGGCTAGTGGCTCCGGTGCTGTCGGTTCCGGTGCTGTCGCCTCCGCTGCTAGTTGAGCCGCCAGAACTGCTACCAGTTGGGCCACTGGAATTACCAGATGGAAACTCCTTGATATCGGCACCGGCAGCAAAAATCTTGCTGCCACCCCAGATAACCACGGCTCCAATATCGTCATTTGAGCTCAACTGGTCGGCTGCTTGAGCTAACTCAAGGCAAACCTCAGCACTTATTGCATTCATGGGCTGACGGTCCAAAAGCAAAGTAGCAACTCTTGTCTCAATCGACAGTTGAAGCTTGATAAATTTTCCCATCGGTTGCCTCGCTTTTCTGAACTTGCTAGCTGATCTTCAGTTCGCTACCAGACTGGCCAAGGCCCAAATAGCGGCTACCGTTCCAACGGCGATCATGATGACGCTTCTGAACATGGGAGGGCGTGGAAGGTCGCTTTCCTTAGCTGCTCCAACTGGGCGCGGGCGCAACAGAGCGAAAATCGTCCCCACAGACATAGCTGAACCAAGGGCCAGCACAATCCAACCCAAAAAATCTTCACCCAGATACATATGTAACCGCCAACCCGCTTCCGGCTGCAACAAAAATTCTGCGGCTGTCATGCCTGTGGCCCAGCAGACGCCGTGGCAAGCAGGACGTTTTTCGCCAAGACTTGTCGAAAAATGCCATAATCAAATCCTACTCCTACAGCAAGCCGCAGACACCACAACAGCAGGCGCCTGCTGTGGGCGAGTCCTAATTTTGTTAGCTGTGGTCAATGCCTAATTTATCAATGCCTAATTTAACTTTGGGCAAGGCTCAATTCTGCTGCGAGCCAGCCCCCGACTCGGGCAACGCCCAACTCATGCAGTTCAATTGATAATTGCTTGAATTTCAGAAACACTGATCGACGACTGCCTTGTTTGCTCATGTTTGGTGGTTTCGCATGGTCCAGCTGCGGGCAAAGTCTGACAACTTTTCACCGCCCATACAATCTTCACATTGACTTGGCGCGGGGAGCCATCACCCATATGCCGGTAAATATACCAGCAAGCCCCGTCGGAGCGGGCGGTTGGCGTCGGGTTGCCGTCTGAGTCAATCCAAGCAGCTCGCCAAGGTTGACCCGCCCCTTGACAAGTTACGGAGTCGGTCCAGCTGCGCCCTCGCCCGTCTACAACCTCAAAGCTCCAAGTTGTAGTCTCTACTGCCAATTCTGACGAATAGGTTCGACCAAAAGCGTCGGTCCAAATTTGTTGAGCGGAACCACTGGTGATTTCCAACCAGACAAACAGCGGTATCTGCGTGATAGCACTTTGCGGCGACCACCTTAAGGCCACATTTGGAATAGTAGGTTGGCCAGATTCAGGTTGTGGTGGAGCCGGGTCGGGTGGAGCCGGTGCTGGAGCGGTCGTTGGAGAAACAGGGGCAATGGTTGTGGGTACCGGAGCGACAGTTGTGGGAGCAGGGGCAGATGTGGTGGTAGAACTGGGGCTGCTAGGAACTGTGGTGTTGGCAGTAGTTGAAGTTGCAGAGGTAAATATTGTAGAAGTGGTGGTGGCTTGAGTCGTCGTTGGGGGCGTTGTGTAATGGCATCTTTGTTTAGCCTCAGACAAGGCCCTGTCAAGGGGAAAGCCACTGCTATTCACCTTTGGGCAATAATGGCACAATCCCTCATCAGTGATTCGGATGGCTCCAAGCATGCAGACCGTGTGTCCGATCACCTGATCGTTGATGACGTAGTCAGTGCGGTCCGAATCGCACCAATACTGACCCGAATCCCCCTTCACCCTGGGGTGCGTGCCAGCCGGACATGATGCTGAGGCATCAAAATACTTTTCGGCATTCCTTGAGCAAACACCAGCGGCTGAGCCCTCAGGTGTGATTGAATAAGCAGGGGCCCCGTTGACCGTGCAGACCTTGTTTGTCTCTTGAGATCGATCGGGAACTCCAAGGTTGAAGCTAGGCGCTTCATTTCTTGAAATCGTATTGACATGAACACGATGCTCTTGCGGGTTGTCTGCCCCCTGCCGTTCCTGGTTTTGGATATTCGGAGTTGTCGGATTTTCAACCGGTGGAGGACACTGCGAGGGGTTATATTCACACGGCACGCAACCCCCACCGAAATAAAACGTCCCAGCACCGCAGGAACCCGAGGGCGTAGAGGACGGGGGCGGGGCCGACGTTGTAGACGGGGGCGGTCCCGAAGGCGCAGTGGTTGGAGATG
>JAPYNY010000088.1 GCA_028283145.1 Candidatus Hopanoidivorans cymbastelae | reverse complement strand
GGCTGAACTGACAGCTCAAAACCACCGCGCCGCCAGCATAGCTGTTCTGCTCTAAAGCGCAAGCATTCTTAGAACAGCTTCAGAGGCAGTGGCTTGGCGTAACTTGCGCCGAACCACTACCTCGTTGAATCTGCGCCCTCGGTTTAGGCGGGAGCGTATTTAGGCGGGGACGTAGTTGCCGTTGTCACCAGAACCATCGTCCCAAGTTACGGGCACTGACAACTGGCTCTGGAAGAAGACATACATAGTGTCATGTACGTCAATGACATCCAATGGGTCATAACCTTCTGTTTGCACGTCAGGGTGGCAAGGCAGCAGTATCTTGAAGTCCCCGATGCGGGAGTCGTAGGTGATGACGGCTAGCACACCAGCCAGGTTGTCGCAATCCGTCAGAACCCCGTCAAACAGAGCTTCGGGGTTGTCAGCTCCGACTTCCATATTGGCTCTGGGTGGGGCCATGATGTTCCAGCCCTGGCTCAAAGTCACCACCATATTCTGGTCAGCTCGGCTGAGTCCAGCAAACCGCAGGTTATCGGCGTCTGTAACCCCGTCATTGAACATCACCGCCGTGCCCATATCCAGGGTTGTGGCAGCATCACCTTCTGTGGGGTGAGTGCTCCAAGTCTGAGTGGCAGCATCCCATGAATACATTTCCTGATTCAATCGCAATCCCAAGTTGCGGGCCAACTCCTGAGCCGACGTATTGTCTTGCCTCACATTGAAAGCTCGCCAACCTCCACTCTGCCCTCCGCCGCCTGGTCCATAGAAACTAGTTGATACGTCGCCTTGAGGTTGTCTTATGCTGTAGACCGGCCAAATGGATACAACCAACTCACCCTCTGCGACAGTCTGGCCGGCGCGGAGTATCGAATTGTCGCCTCCTCCGAGATCGTATTGCACAGTGGTGCCAGAGGTCCTATCCAAGTAACCTGTGTCCAAGTCGGCGGAATCTGTGTTGAGCTTAACTTTCAGCAGTTCGTCGCTGTTGAAATTCGCTCGTTTAGCTTCTCTGATCTGAATTGAATATTCACTAGCTGCATAAACTCGGTCCGTCTGAGGGTCGGTCGGAGGATTCCACTCAACAGTCAAAACGCCGCCGCTGATGCTCTTGCGAACATTGCCCACAGGAGGCAGAGCCATTTGAGAATAACTAGAAGAGTCGTCCTCACGACAGACATTGCCTGCCAGAAAAATGATGATTTCCCCATGCCGACCGTTCGTATTGGAAAACAAACCACCCCAGAGTGCTCTGCCATCACTACCGTCAAGGATTTCGTCATCTCGCGGCTCAACCAGCGGGCGGGGATCGATATCGGCAGCAGTGCTAAAACAAAGCCTATTAGTGCCTGCCCTGAAAGAGGGGCGTATGTTCAAAAAATTGACAAAGCTGATATCGTTAATCCAACTGGGATCAAAAGCCCCAGTCAAACTATTGTTGCTCAGACTGAAATAAACTATTCTGGTGAACCTCTCGGGATACGTAGATGGTATGCTTCCGCCCAATTCATTGCCGCTTACGTCAAAGAACAGCATCTTGCCGCTTGCATTAATTTCAGGCAGGTTGCCAGACAAAAAATTGCCCTTAACGTCAAGCCAAACCAAGTTATCAAAGCCACTGGGCAAGGTGCCATTGAGCTTATTTTGCAAAAGATTGAGCACCTTCAAGTTGCGATTCGGCCCTGATTCGGCAAACTCGGCAGGAATGCTGCCACTCAAATCGTTTGAGGCTGCTGTAAAGGTGAGAAGACTTGAAAGACGAGCAAAACACTCAGGAATTGTGCCCGAAAGACGATTATTGTTAAAACTGGCATCCTTTAAGCGCCCCAAGTTGCACAAACTCCCAGGGATTTCACCTGCTATGCCAGCCCGGGAATTATCACCAGGAGGCGTCACTTCTAAACCTACGAGGGCCTTATCGCTTTCGCGGATGGTAACCCCATCCCAATCTCCTATATAGCCGTCTCCCCAAGACGCAAGCTTGTGTTCATTTCCATCGGGATCTTGGGTGAAAACGCTTCTGGAATTAGTAACCCAAGAGTTATAAGCTTCAATAATTATTTTGCACTCCTGTCGCAACCGGTTAACAGCAGGTGCACCGACTTCTTCCGGTGTTGGAATCCAGTCCTCGCCATCGCAATCGTCTGGGTCCAGCTCAGTCGGGCCGTCCGGTTGCGCGCTAGCAACGGAAGTGCCAGCAGTTACAACTGCCAGACCACCCCCCAGTGTCAAGACCGCTGCAACAACTGCGACCAGCAGCCGACGCCAGCGAGACAGACAAGACATTGACGAGCCAGATACCGGCGAACTAGGTGCAGGTGGGTAGGTGTTCATTGCATTTCTCCTTGAAGCTTAATAAAGTCTTTGGTGCTTTTGAAATCCTAGTATAGACGATTTAGTCCACTTCGTTTTATAATTCTGAAAAAAATTCGCAAGTTGTCATGCCTTGAACCGTAGCTTAATTTAGCTTCATATGTGTTCTGCTTCCCAAAAGAGAGCTTGACTGCTACGGCCAGGCCCATCAAAACTGCCTCAGAACTGCACTTGGGAGGTGAGGTGACTCGGCAAGTTACGCCGAGTCAACCATCGGCTGAACTGACAGCTCAAAACCACCGCGCCGCCAGCATAGCTGTTCTGCTCTAAAGCGCAAGCATTCTTAGAACAGCTTCAGAGGCAGTGGCTTGGCGCAACTTGCGCCGAACCACTACCTCGTTGAATCTGCGCCCTCGGTTTAGGCGGGAGTGTATTTAGGCGGGGACGTAGTTGCCGTTATTACCAGAGTCACGATCCCACGTAACGGGCACTGACAACTGGCTCTGGAAGAATACATACATGGTGTCATATTGGTCGATGACGTCCAATGGGTCATAGCCTGCTGTTTGCACTTCAGGGTGGCAGGGCAGCAGTATCTTGAAGTCACCGATGCGGGAGTCGTAGGTGATGATGGCTAGCACACCAGCCAAGTTGTCGCAATCAGTGAGGTTTGCGTCAAACAACGCCTCTGTATTGCCCGGCCCGACTTCTATATTGGCTCTGGCTGGGGCCATGATGTTCCAACCTTGTTGCAAGGTCACCACCATATCCTCATCAACTCGGCCAACGCCCGCAAACTCCAGGTTGTCGGCTGCTGTAACGCCGTCCTTGAACATCACCGCCGTGCCCATATCCAAAGTTGTGCTGCCATCATCTTCCACAAGGTGAGTATTCCAAGTCTGAGTCCCAGCATTCCACGAATAAATCTCCTCGTTCAAAAACAACCCCAGATTACGGGCCAACTCCTGAGCCGACGTATTGTCTTGCCTCACATTAAAGGATCGCCAACTCCCATACTGCCACCCCCCTTCACCTGCTCCCAAGAAGACCGTTGTTACGCCATCTTGCATTTGGGCTAGGTTATTGATAGGCGCAATATTTACTACCAACTCACCCTCCGAAACAGTCTGGCCGGCGCGGAGTATAGAATTATCGCCTTGCAGATCATATTGTGCCGTGGTGGTAGAGACGGCATCATAGTATCCAGCGTTGAAGTTGGTGTAATCTGTGTTGTCGGTGACTTTCAGCATTCCACCGCTGTTGAAATTCGGGCGCTTAGCTTCAGTTATCCGAAGTTGGTACGCACTGGCTGTATAAGTTTGGCCCGTTTGAGGGTCGGTCGGAGGTTCCCACCGAATGGTCAGAACGTTGCCATTGATGCTCTTTTGAACATCGGCTACCGGAGGCAAAGCCCTTTGAGAATAACTGGGAGAGTCAGCATCACCACAGATATTGCCACCTACCGAAATGAGGATTTGCGCATGGCGGGTCCGATCGCGTTGAAGGTAACCTGGTGCTCTGGGGTTTTCTCTGTTATGCCATAAACCTCCCCAGTTAAGCGCATCATCATCGCCTGACACTGGCTCATACACTTCACTATCTTGTGGCTCAAGCAGCGGGCGGGGCTGAACACTGGCAGCATGGTTAAAGCAAAGCCTGTTATTGCCCACTGCGAAAACAGGCCTTGATCTCAGGTTGACGAAACTAATCTGGTTGATCCAGTCAAGGCTGAAACCCCCATCCAGATCATTGTCGCTCAGATTGAAATAAACTATTCTGGTGAACCGAGAAGGATAGTCGGAGGGAATGCTTCCACTAAACTCATTATCACTGGCATCAAAAAACAATATCTTGCCGGTTGCATTGATGTCTGATGGCAACTCGCCATTCAAAGAGTTGCCGGATACATCAAGCCAGACCAAGTTCGGAAAGCCGCCAGACAGGCTGCCAGTGAGTTTATTAGTCCAAACACTGAATATCTCCAAGTTGGGGTTGGACGCAAACCCGGCAGGAATGTTGCCGCTCAAATTATTTCTTGCCACGTCAAAACTTCTAAGATTTAAATTATTGGCGAAACAAGTTGGAATGGGTCCCGACAGACGATTCCGTCCGGCGCCAAAATTCGTCAGGCGCCCCAACTGGCAGAAACTGGCAGGGAATTCACCTGCCACGCCAAGAGGGGAATTGCTGGCTTCAATGGTTGAGGGCGGCGAAACAACTAAACCTGTAATGGAGTACTGGTCGCCAGCGCCTTTGCGCACGGTCACCCCGTTCCAGTCTTTTATATCGCCATCTCCCCATGCCTTATGTCGGTCATCCCACCCCCACCAAACCCGGTGCCGAGTCCCATTGCTGTCTACGAAAACGCTGTTGGGATTATTTCGCCAAGAGTTGTAAGCGTCTATGATGACTTTGCACTCAACTCGCAGTTGGGTGACAGCAGGCAGGCCACCATCTTCCGGCGTTGGAATCCACACGCCACTGTCCGCATCTCCTTCCGCATCGCAATCGGCTGGGTCTAGCTCAGGCGGGCGGTCGCCTTCTTGAGCACTGGCAGAGGAAGCACTAGCAGCAACTACGGCCAGACCACCCCCCATCGTCAAGACCGTTACCAAGGCTACAGCCAGCACTCGACGCCAACGAGAAAGCCAAGAGGTTGGCGAGCCAGAGACAGGCAAACTAGGCGGGTAGGTATTCATTACATTCCTCCTTGAAACTTGATGGAATAGTTTGGTGCTTATGAAATTATTAGTTTAGTCAATTGTTTTGCGTCTTAATTGTGCATTGCTTGAAAATATAAATTAGCAAGGTGCTTTGCCTTGAAATGTTAACACAATTGAGGGCAGGAGTGTAGTTACAAGATCACCGCCATCTTTGTCTGACGGCCTTGGAATCCAATCCTGGCCATCGCAATTGCCCTGCTCTAGCGCAAGTGGCCAGTTTCCCTCTTGAGCACTAGCCGGAGAAGATCCGAAAGTTACTGCAGCTAGCCCCCCCCCCGTCCAAATTGCTGCCAAGGCTGCGACCAGTAAGCACTGCTGCCGAGACAGCAAAGACACCGTCAAACCAGACAGTGGCGAATTGCCAACTGGCCAACTAGGCGGACAGCCACTCATGGGGCATCTCTTTGAAACTTGATTATGCATTCACGCACAAAACCTTAGTGTAATTCTTTTTTTGTGGTTTACCTACTTCATTCAAGAAAACCCAAAAATCTGCAAACAGCCAAGATGGTTGGGTAGCCCCGCCACAATGGGCAGGGCTACCCTGCAAGCAGCAACTGGACTCTGTGTGCTGGTTTGGGCTGCCATCTCTGCTTAGCTGGCGCCGCTGTTTAGGCGGGGACGTAGTTGCCGTTGTCGCCAGAGTCAGGATCCCAGGTAACAGGCACTGACAACTGGCTCTGGAAGAAGACATACATGGTGTCGTATACGTCAACGACGTCCAATGGGTCATAGCCTGCTGTTTGCACGTCAGGGTGGCAAGGCAGCAGTATCTTGAAGTCACCGATGCGCGAATCGTAGGTGATGATGGCTAGCACACCAGCCAGGTTGTCGCAATCAGTGAGGTTTGCGTCAAACAGTGCTTCGGGGTTGTCAGCTCCGACTTCCATATTGGCTCTGGCTGGGGCCATGATGTTCCAACCCTGTTGCAACGTCACCACCATATTCTCGTCAGCTCGGCCCACGCCTGCAAAACGCAAGTTATCGGCTGCTGTAACCCCGTCCTTGAACATCACCGCCGTGCCCATATCCAAGGTTGTGGTGGGATCGCCTTCCACAGGATGAGTGCTCCAAACCTGAGTCCCAGCATCCCACGAATACATTTCCTCATTCAAAAACAACCCCAAGTTGCGAGCCACCTCCTGAGCCAACACGCCATCTCGGACAACATTGAAAGACCGCCAACTCTGATACTGCCAACCCCCGGCTTCCCCAGTGAAAACAGTGTCTACATCCCCTTGCGGCTCAGCTACCTTGTACCGCGGTGTGACACCTACAACTAGCTCATCTAGGGTAATAGTCTGGCCTTCGCGGAGCAACGGCTTTTCACCCCCTCGCAGATTAAATTCTGCTGTTGCGCCGGGGACGTCCGCGTAGTATCCAGCGTTGAAGTTTCTGTAAGGGCTGTTGTCCACAACCTTCAGCATCCCATCGCTATTGAAATTCGGACGCTTAGCTTCACTTATTCGAAGTTCATATTCACTGGCTGCGTAAACTCGGCCCGTTTGAGGGTCGGTCGGGGGGTCCCACTGAACAGTCAAAATGTCACCGTTGATGCTCTTGCGAACATTAGCCACGGGAGGCAAGGCCATTTGCGAATAACTGGAAAAGTTGGCCTGTCCACAGACATTGCCTACAAAAGAAATTTCGATTTCCTCATGCCGAGTCCGCTCGCTGGCTCTTCTATTGTCAACCGTTTTATGCCATAAGCCTCCCCAGTTAAGCCCGTCGAGATCGTCAAGCACTTCGCCGTCTTCTGGTTCAAGCAGTGGGCGAGGCTGAACATCGGCAGCCGGGTTGAAGCAAAGCTTGTTATTGCTTACGTCAAAAGTCGGATCTATCCTAAGATTGACAAAACTGATCTGGTTGATCCAGCCGGGGTCAAAAACCCCATCCAGGCCATTGTTGCTTAGGTCAAAATAAAGTATTCTGGTGAATCTTGAAGAATACGTGTTGGGGATGTTTTTGGACAACTCATTGTCGCTTGCATCAAAGTACAGCATCTTGCCGCTGCGATTGATGTTCTCAGGCAGAGAGCCTGACAAAAAGTTACCGCTCACATCAAGCCAGATCGAGTTCGGAAAGCCACCCGGCAAGTTGCCATTAAGTTCATTCTGCCAAACATTGAACACCCGCAAGCTGAGCCCAGATGCACCAAAACGCGCAGGGATGTTGCCACTCAAATTGTTGCGGGCAGCGTCAAAGAAGAGAAGATTTATATTTAGGGCAAAACAATCAGGAATGGTCCCCGACAGACGATTCCTGGAAAAACTGACACTCTCCAGGCGTCCCAACTGACACAAATCGGTGGGAATTTCCCCCGCTACACCATCAGGGGAACGGCTACCTTCATTGCTTGAGGGAGGTGTTATAACTAATTCCGCAAGAGCGTTATTGCGTACCGTAACCCCTATCCAGTTGCCAATATATCCACTGCCCCAAGTCCAAAGCAAGTGCCGGCCATCACCTGTGTTGATGAAAACGCTGTCAGGATTAGTAACCCAAGAGTTGTAGGCGCCAATTATGATTTTGCACTCAACTCGCAGTTGGGCGACAGCAGGCAGCCCGCCTTCTTCCGGTGTTGGAATCCAAACGCCACTGTCCTCATCGCCGACCGCATCGCAATCGGCTGGATCTAGCTCAGGCGGGCGGTCCGGTTGAGCACTGGCAGAGGAAGCGCCAAGAGTTATTGCAGCCAGCCCCCCCCCGTCAAAACCGCTAACAAGGCTACGGCCAGCAGCCGGTGCCAGCGAGAAAGCAGAGATACCGACGACGAACTGTGTGAATAGATGTTCATGACACTCCTCCCTAGAACTTGATCAAGTGCTTAGTGCACTTAAAAATTCTAAATTCATTTTTTCTGTTTTATGATGCAATACAAAAAATTAAAATCGTGTTCAGGTTTCCAGAAGCATGATTGACCGCGCTGTGGCAGAATTATTTAGAGGCTGCCGCAGAATTGTAAGCCAGAGGGGGTTGGTATGTGGAGAGATGTCAAGCCCTACAGCTGAACACAGACCGCCAAAGTGATTGGGCAGCCCCACCACAAAGGGCAGGGCTACCCGGCAAGCACCAACAAGGTTCTCTCTGTGCGCTGGTCTAGGCTTTAGGCTGGTTTAGGATGCCACCACTGCTTTAGGCTGCCACCGCTGGTTTAGGCGGGAGTGTAGAAGCTTTCGCTGGTGTCCCAAGTGATAGGCACGGCCAACTGGCTCTGGAAGAAGACATACATGGTGTCGTATTTGTCGATGGCATCCAAGGTTTCATAACCCGACACACGCACATCCGGATGGCACGGCAGCAATATCTTGAAATCCCTTCGTTGGGAGTCGTAGGTGATAATGGCTAGCACACCAGCCAAGTTGTCGCAATCCGTCAAAGTCCCGTCAAACAGCGCTTCGGCGTTGCCTGCACCGACTGGCACTTCCTCGTTGGCCGGGGCCATGATATTCCAACCCTGGCTCAAAGTCACCACCATCTCCTGGTTGGCCCGGCCCAGGCCCGCAGCCCGCAGATTGTCGGTGCGGAAAAGCCCGCTCCTATACATCACCGCGGTGCCCATGTCCAGCATTACGTCGTTGTCTCCCAAGGTGGGATGAACGCTCCAACTCTGAGTGGCAGCATCCCAGGAATACACCTCGGCATATTGGTTGATCTTTAATTTTCGACCCAGTTGCTGAGCCGACGTGTTATCTTCCCTCACATTGAATGCGCGCCAACCGCCAAGCGTGGCTTCGTCCTTGCCGCCCATGAATCGGTTGCCAAACCCATCTTCGGTAGTTTGATAGTACGGCCTGACAGAAACAACGTATTCGCCTGGCGCCAACAGCTGAGTGGGGTCCTCACCGCCAGCACAAGCCAACGCACCTGTTGCCTCGTCAGTTTGCAGTGGCACTGAAATCTGGGTGCTGGAGGTTTGCATGAAATAGCCGCCTCTGATCCAGTCTTCAACCTCAACTTCCTCTTGGTGATTCTCGCAAACTTGGTCTCTGCTGTTTGGATTGAAAGCATCGGACTGGTTTCCGCTGATGATAACTTCATAGCCAGTAGGCGTGTAGGCGGTGCCCGTGACAGGGTCGGTGGGAGCGTCCCAGCTAACCACCAAGTTGCCTCCAGATCTCGCTTGGCGCAAATTGCCTATTGGAGGCATCGCGTACCGAGAATAGGACCTGCCCGGTTGGTCGCACAACTGGCCGCTCAACTCAAACCGGGCGAACTTGCTATCCGTAGCAGAAGTGAAATGCCTCGCTATATTACCGGCATCCGCAGGCGGGTCGATCAACGGGCGATGCGAAACCGCAAAATTGTCGGGGAAGCAAAGCCGATTGCCGTTGAGTTCAAACAACGGCACCCGGGCTTGCCCCTCCACGAACTGAACTTGATTCAGCCAAGCTTGATTTATGTCACCAGTCAAACGATTGCTTGAAAGGTCGTACCTATAGGCGCGGACAGCCATTCTTTCGTAATTGGAAGGAATGCTGCCTGTGAAGTCATTGGAAGCTGCCACGAAATACATCAGATTTCCCCCTGATCCTATACTGGAAGGCAACGACTGATTCAGAGAGTTGCTGCCTATGTCAATGACGTAGGCATCGCGAAATCCGCCTGGCATCACGCCTGTGAGATTATTCCCAGCGACAACGAAAGTATGCAAGTCGGGGTTGTGCGCGAAATTGCCGAAATCGGTAGGAATGTTGCCCGATAATTGATTGAACCGAAGGCTGATTGCTTCCAAACCCATCCTGGCTATGCACGGGGGTATCTCCCCGGTGAAGAAGTTGATCTGCAAATTCAAGACATCCAAGCGCAATAGATTGCAAATGTCATCTGAGATAGTTCCGGCTATGCCAACCAAATCTAACTGGCTGCCAGAACCCTGAGCATACAATCCAGAGATATAAAACTGCCCTTGGGGGTTTTGTTTAACGACAAGTCTGCCCCAATCCTTGAGTTGCCCTTCCCCCCAAGCATTGCACATGTCATCCGGCTTGAAATTGGCACAGTTGGTAGGGCTAACTCCTCCCCAGACGCTGTGTTTCAGCTCGCTGTTGGGTGATTGCCAGATGCTGTTAGGGTTAGCAACCCATTCGTTGTAGATGCCTACAAGAGTGCGGCATTCGACCCGCAGTTGGCTCACACGGTTGGCACCGCTAATGTTGCCCAAGCTAGGGGGCGTTGGTATCCAGTCCTCGCCATCGCAATCGTCTGGGTCCAACTCAGTCGGGCCGTCCGGTTGCGCGCTAGCAACGGAAGTGCCAGCAGTTACAACTGCCAGACCACCCCCCAGTGTCAGAGCCGCTACCACGGCCGCGACCAACAGCCGACGCCAGCGAGACAACAAAGATACTGATGATTTCAACGAAACAGCAATCATTCTATATTTCTCCTTGATTTTATTCGGATATTGTAGAGCTTTAAACATACTACAAAGTTTTTCTCCATGTATCAAGTATATAGCAAAATAAATTTCAAAACCTGTCAATTCATCTAAACCCTAGGACAATGTTATATAGCTGAAAATCCTTGCCAAACTCAAGCACAGTTCACCTTCATCGGGCAAACTATTTATAGACCGTTATGAAAGAAACCTTGACGCTGGTTGTGGCGTTTACATTTGGGGCTGTGCCATTTTCCTACTTGGTGGCACAAGCCGTGGCCAAGACAGACTTGCGTACCGTCGGGGGTGGCACTGTCTCGGGCACTTCGCTCTATCAGGTGGCTGGTTTTTTCCCGCTGGCTGTGGGGGGCCTGTTGGACGTAGTCAAAGCCCTCCCAGCTCTGTTGCTGGCAGGTGGAGCTCCGTTGCTGTCTGCTTTTGCCATTGGCTTCACCGTGGCGGGGCACAACTGGTCGCCTTTCATCGGCGGGCACGGCGGGCGTGGCATCTCGCCGGCTCTGGGCGGCTTTTTGATAATTGCCTGGCCGGGCACAGTGCTGATCCTGTCGGGGCTGGCGGTGGGTCGCCTGCTGCGCCATACCGGTCTGGTGACTTTCGTGACGCTGCTGTTTTTGCCGTGGCTGCTCCTCAGCACGCACGGCAGCTACGCTTTTCTGGCTGGATGGATGGTGCTGATCCCTGCCTTGTTGAAGCGTGTCATGGGCAACGCCCCTCCCCCGCCAGAGCAAAAACGCTCACGAGTGCTGGCTCACCGACTGGTGTTCGACAACGACGGTGAAGCCCCTGGCGTGCTCTAGCCCCCTGCGCTCCAGTCCCCGCCGCGCTGTGCCCGCCACTAATCCTTGATGCCCCACGCCTGCTCCCCGCCCACCTGCCTAATCCTTGAGCTCCAAGCCACTTCAAAATAGCGATTTCCGCCATCTTTTCAAGAGCCAGACCATCTCCGGCTTGGGCGACTGGATGGGAACCTTTGCCTTGATGGCAGCAGCTTATGGCACCTCTGAATCTGCTAGTGCCGTAGGCGGAATCCTGACTCTGCGACTGCTGCCAGCCATACTTGGGGGCAGCTTTGCTGCTCGGATTGCCGTCAAGTGGGACAAGCGGCGCACGATGCTGACCATGGAATTCCTGCGGATGGGCATCATCGCTGCGGTGCCCTTTATCGCCGAGTTGTGGTGGATTTATATGTGGGCGTTCTTCCTTGAAGCCTGCAGCATTGTCTTTTTGTCGGCCAGAGATGCGACTGTGCCTTCTTTAGTGCCTCAGAAATCCTTGTCGGAAGCCAACAGCTGGCTGATGGGATCTTCCTATGGCACCATTCCATTTGGAGCGGGACTTTTTGCGGCTATTGCGGCCATACCTTGGGGTGCCATAAGTTGGTTTGAAAGCCCTCGATATGCACTGGTGTTCTGGCTAGATGCTTTGACATTTTTGGCTTCAGCCATGTTCATTGCGCGCATTAGAGTCTGGGCCACAGCCGAAGCCTCGGTGTCTTCGGCCACATCGCCTGCTCCTGCTGATTCTGTGCCGCCACCGGCTGAGATCACCCCGCCGGCGACCACTGGCGCATCGTCCGAGCCCCGAGGCCGCTTGCGCGACGCTTGGAAGATACCCTTGGTACGAAGTGTGCTGCCCGCAACCTTGTCGGCTGCGCTGGGTCTGGGAGCTCTGTTTTCCCTGGGGATCAGCTTAGTGCAAGACGAGCTTGGGGCTTCAACCTTTCAGTTCGCAGTGCTCATAATCTTGTTTGGCTTGGGTGCTGTTGCGGGGCTGCTGCTAACCAGGAAAATTGAGTCTCATCATTTGGCAGCCACTCGCAATGGAGTGTTGCTGATGGGCGCTCTTATCGCAACCATGAGCCTGAGCCCTTTCCTGTGGCTAACATTCGTGGGCGCTTTGGGGTTTGGAGCCTGCGTTACCGTAGCTCTGGTGTCTGGCATCACCGCTTTGCAAAAAGACGTGAGCCACACCAATCTGGTCACAGCTTTTGCTTCCTTTCACGTGGTGATACGAGGAGCACTAGCACTGTCGGCGGTGGTTACGGGAGCGGTGGCAGATGGCATTGGCGATGCTTTATTCGGAGGCACCCGCCTGGTGCTTTTGGCGGCTGGCTTCGTGGTGGCTTGCAGTGCCTTGGCTGTGAAGCTAGACGGGCCGCACCTGCAAGCCAGTCAATTCCTGAAAATGCCCGCCAAGCCAAGTGCTAGAAAAAGGCCCTAGTTTCCACTAGCTCTTAAGGACGACTCTTAAGGACGCAGACCAAGGTGCTTGTTGTTACTGACTCGGCCGCGGCTCTGCCCAGCCATATCCAAGCAGAATTTAATATTGAGGTGGTGCCGATCATGTTGTCGGTAGATGGGCGCACGGCAGAGGAAGGCAGTTTAGGTGAATCCGACTTGAGTGGAGCCAAGATAACTACCTCAGCGCCTACGCCTGGGGCCTATCTGTCTGCTTTTGAAAGGCCGGAAGCTGCCGACGGCTGCCTGGTGGTTACTGTCTCGGCCCAGTTGAGCGGCTGTTTTCAATCGGCAACTTTGGCAGCTGAAATGACTGGAGTTCCAACCGCAATCGTGGATTCCCAAAGCGCGGCCGGCGGACAAGCCTTGGTGGCCATAGCTGCCGCCAAAGCCCTTAGAGCTCACTCCCAGCTTGACCTAGACCAGCCACTTGGCTCAAGCACCAAACCCAGTTCAAACACCTCGCACCATTTGGAGATGGCAGCTAAAGTTACCCAACAGGTGGCTTCAAGAGTTCGGTTGGTTGGGGTGTTAGCAGGGCTGAAGCATTTAGTCCGCACTGGCAGAATCCCCGCTTGGGCAGGCTGGGCCGCTGACAAGGCAAGCATCAAACCTGTCTTTGAAATTCGAGGAGGTGAAATCAAGCGACTGCGACCCGCTCATAGCGTTGAAGCAGCCCATCACAGAATTATTGACATGTTGCAGCAGTCACAACCTAGACACAAGCGGCGGCAAGCAGAGCCGATAGCAAGCACCGTCCAAGCCCAAGCATCTAGCCAACCGCAGCTGCACCTGGCTGCTGTGCATGCGCAAGCTCCCGCAGACGCTGAAAACCTGCTTGATAAGGTGTGCCACGAGATCACCCCTGCTTCAAAAATGATCAGCAGCTTCGGAGACGCGCTGGTCTCAGCGGCTGGGCCTGGGGTTTCTGGCTTGGCTTGGTGGTGGGAAGAGAACTAGCTGACAGATGTCTCTTCAGACAACCGCTTCTTCAGACAACCGCTTCTTCAAGCAACCGCTCTTTGCGAGACTGGCCCGAAAACCGAAGCCCCAACCGCTTCAGCCGTCGAGTCGTGGGCGCACTCGCCTGAGGCGGTTTGAGTGAGGATCTCCACGCCCTCGGAGGTTACCAGCAAGGTGTGCTCAAATTGTGCGCTTCGCTGCCCGTTCAAGGTCACTGCTGTCCAGTCGTCATCCCACATTTGCAAAAACGGAGAACCCAAGGTCAGCATCGGCTCAATGGTGAAGGTCGTATGCTCGCTCAGCATGCGGGAATTTCTGGCGTCGTAGTAGTGCGGGATTTGCAGCGCACCGTGAAATTCCGCGCCCACGCCATGCCCAATGAATTCACGCACCACTCCAAGCTTGTGTTTTTTGGCGTGCTGCTGGATGGCTCGGCCGATTTCAAACACCTGACAACCTGGGCGCACCACCTCAATGGCTTTTTGAAGCGAGACCAGAGTCTCTCGCACCAGCATCTGGCTGTCAGCCTCCACTTCACCCACCAAAAACATGGCCGAGGTGTCGCCGTGGACACCGTCGCGGTAAGCCGTTACGTCTATGTTGATGATGTCTCCGTCTTCCAATGGGCGGCTGTCTGGAATGCCGTGGCAAATCACTTCGTTGACCGAGGTGCATACCGACTTGGGAAAGCCGCGGTAATTGAGCGGACTGGGGTAGGCGTTGCGGCCAATGATGGTTTCGTGAACAAAGCAGTCCAGAGCATCGGTGGTAACACCCGGGGCGACTTTTTCTGACACTTCCAGCAAGACTTCGGCTGCCAAGGCCCCCGTGTGCCTCATGGCTGCTATTTCCTCTGGTGTGCGCTCGGGCGGGGCAGTGGACGGCGGCGGCTGGCCGGTCAGGGCGTAGGGCGGCAACTTTATGTGAGGCGGCACCGACCGCTTCGGGCTGACCAAACCCCGTAGGACAGGGCGATGCCAGCGATTATGGTTAGCCGCTGATTTACGCTTTCGCTTTGCCATTTTCAATCCGAATTCAGTCCAAATACCTGGTAACGCTTTCCACCACACAAGCCGGCTTGGCAGAACCCTCAACCTCGGCGGTAATGACGATAATAGCTTGCACGCCTCCGGCAATGGCATTCACCTCTTGCAACACAGCTGAAAACCTTATGCAAGAACCAACCGGGACGGGAGCGGGAAATCGCACTTTGTTGACGCCGTAATTGATACCCATCGAAATATTTTCCACGGCTATGAGGCTGGGCAAGAACATGTTGGTGAGCGACAAGGTCAGATACCCGTGGGCGATGGTAGCGCCAAAGGGCCCATCCTTGGCCCTGTCGGCATCTACGTGAATCCACTGGTGGTCGCCGGTGGCGTCGGCAAACTGGTTGATGCGCTCTTGGGTTACTTCAAACCAGTCGCTGACCCCTAGATGACTGCCAACGCTGTCCAGCAGATCGCTGGGCTTGCTGAATACTGTTCCCATGATTGGTATGGCTCCTATGTGGTTTGGTTATTGGTGTGGTGGGTGCGTCCACTGAGGTGGGCGTTTCTCTAAAAATGCTTCAAAACCCTCCTGGGCATTCGGCAACAGGGCATTGTGCACCATCGTGTCGGCGGCTAAAGCATAGGCTTGAGCTTCCGGCAAATCCATTTGGGCATAAAATGTCCGCTTGCCAAGGGCGATGATCTCCGGGCTGTGCTGACAGATTTGCGACACCAAATCTTGCACTGCATGTTCCAACTCCTCAGCAGGCACGGCTTTGTTGATCAGGCCCCAGCTTTGCGCTTCTGCAGCTGAAACAGGCTCTGCCGTCAACAACATTTCCATAGCTCGTTTGCGCCCGACAGCGCGAGTTACCGGCACCATCGGGGTGGAGCAGAACAAGCCGATCTTGACTCCTGGCGTGGCAAAGGAACTGCGAGTGGAAGCTACAGCCAAGTCACAGGCGGCGACCAACTGGCAGCCAGCGGCGGTAGCAACCCCATCCACCTTGGCTATAACAGGTTGGGGGGCTGACCGCACCGCCTCCATCAAGGCGCAACACTGCTCAAAAAGCTCCTCGTAAAAATCTTGGTCTTGCCCCAGCATTTCGGAGATGTCATGCCCGGCGCTGAAGGCTGGCCCCTCTCCTTCCAAAATGATGACCTTAGCTACCTCAGAGCCTGACAGCCAACGCAAGTATCCGGTCAGATATCTCATCACTTCCCCGCTTAGGGCATTACGGCGACTGGGGTTGGCCAACACAACCCGAGCTAGCGGTGGTTCCAACTCCACCCGCACAAACTCAACTGCTAGCTCGGCTTGTGGCCCATTTTGCCCAGCTGAGTTTTGAGAGTCAACTGGTGATGCTTCGGCCATTGCTTTAACTTTAGGATTTAGGTTGGCATTTGGGGAAGTCTGAACTCAGGCTCGGTGCTACCAGCCGCCTCAGCCAGCCGCCCGCTAGGTCGCCGGTTCAAAATATATTAAGGTGATCTCCTCAGACATCTCCTCAAAGACAGCCTTAACCCGCATTCCCACCTTCACATCGTCAACCTCACAGCCCACAATGGCTGACATCAGCGGAAATCCCTCATCCAGCTCCACCACGGCCGGCACATAGGGCACCTCAAAAGCCGGCGTCTGGGGGCGCCACACCACTGTATAGGAATAGATCTCGCCTTTGCCCGCGCTGACTTCCCAGCCGAGGTTAGTGCCAAAACAGCTAGAACAAGCTGGTGATGGATTCATGGTGATGGCACCACAGTCTTGGCAACGCTGATATCTGAGTTCGCCCGCCCGGCAACCGTCCCAGAAGGGCTGCGTCACCAGGGACGGCGCAGGCAGAGGTATGCCGGGCTTTTGCGGCTGCAACATTACGCTGGCTGCTCCGATCCTAAGACCACAACGTCTGAAAAAAGTGCGCCAGCGCCGCCATTGCTGGCCATAGCTACGGTGGCTTCGCTTACTTGGCGGCTCAGACAAGTCCCACGCAACTGCTCTACGGCTCGCGTGACTCGCTGGAGTTGCTGAACGGCTGCTCCGCCGTGGCTGAACGACATGACTCCCCCGTCGGTCGTAACGGGAAATTCTCCACCCACCTCAATGCGTCCGTCCATCACGAAATCGCCACCTTCTCCTTCTTCGCAAAAACCGAAAGCCTCAAATTGGCGGATGATCTCAAAGGAAAACGGGTCATAGAATTCGCAGACATCTATGTCGCTGTGCGTCACCCCGGCCATGCCGAAGGCCTGCTGTGCCACCCGCTTGCCGACCAGCCCGTTTATTTCCCCGCTTCGGCCCGATAAACTCCACTGCGGCGGGTGCTGGTAGGCCGGGCCGAAGGTTTCGCCCGAACCTCCCAAAATCCAAATTGGCTTGTTGGGCAAATCCTTGGCTCGCTGTGCGTTGGTCAGCACCATGGCGCAGCCACCCTCAGATGTCATGGCGCAATCCAGCAGATGAAACGGGTCGGCCACCATGCGCGAGGCCAAAATATCATCTGGCGTGAACGGGCCTCGCCCCTGGTAGATGGCGTCAGGGTGCACATGGCCGTTGTTGCGGATGGTGGCTGAAACTGTGGCCAACTGCTCAGGGGTGGTGCCGTAAAGATGCATGTGGCGCCTGGCAATCAAGGCAAACTCAGCCGCGGTGAACATGCCGTAGGAAAGAACGAACTCATTGGACGGGCGCGTCCACGGCGCGGTGGATTGGCGCTGCGTGTAAACCCCAGCCATCCCGTCAGCCACCAGCACCGTATGGCACTGCCCAGCGGCGATAGCAGCCGCTGCCTGAAGCAGAGCCGGAATGGAAGGAGGGCTCATGGAGCGCCAAGCCGGGCCGTTGCGCAGCCAGTAGATCAAGGGCGCAGCTTTGCCGCCAGCGGCTACGCCGTCTATGTCTGCTGGGCCCAGGCCCGCGTCTTCCATAGCCCCTTTGCAAGCAGCCACGGTGATGGTTTCGGAGTCGTGGTTTTCAAGCACCCGTGCCTGGGGTGTGCTGTAGATGCCGACAATGGCTACGTCATGCAAGAAGTGCTTAGCCACTAGATGCAACTTTAGCAGTTGATGGAGCTTGCAATGGAATTACACTCTCCACGCCTGGAGCAAGCGAGCGGTTTAGGCAGCCTCGGTTGGAAAATCAGCAAACAAGCAGTACAATAAGCTGCTCAATCAACCCTAAACAGAAAGGAGCCTAGCGATAGAAACAGCAGCCAGCACAAACCATAATTCAAGAAATGAGGGGGATTACATGGGAGAGGGATACATGAGGAAGATATACCGATGGGGTGCCGATAGTTGGGGTGATTGGGATGAAAAGAAAGCTGTGGTGGATATCGACGGTGTGATTGCCGATTTGATGCCTGTGATGCGCGCCGCAGCCGACGAGGAGGCTGACAGGCTGGACTGGAGCAGTTTGGACTGCTGGCATCAGTTGAGCTTTGACGAGTCTGAGTTCTGGCGTAGGTTCGCTTCTGCCGGCGGCTATGTGACAGCTAAGTTGATTGCGCAGGCCAGTGAGATCATCCGCCAGATGCGCCAAGCTGGCTGGGAAGTTACAGTGGCTACTGCCAGGGCGACTGAGACCGACCCGATGATCATGTTTGGCTTGGAAACTGAAAGCGACATAAAGCAGGAAACAGCTAAGTGGTTGAAGAACAACGGTGTTGAGTATGACCAGTTGTTATTCGTTGAGAACAAGCAGGAACTTGAGGCTGCCTTGTTCATTGACGACCAAATCGACCAGTTTCCTGCGTTGAGTATGCAAGACGACACTTTGAGGTTAATTTTTAAGCAGTCTTGGAACAGTTTCTCGACAGTAGGCGTGTTAGAAACAGCTAGGGACTGGGCTGACATACAGCATCTGCTGGAGATTGGCTACCTGAATCCACATTTCAGAGGTTGGGACTGGTGCGGAACGGGCAAAGACTGGTCGGAGCGCGGTGTGTGGCGACAGTGGCAATCATGGGCCCGAAGGGTCGGACTAAAGCACTTGCGGCTAAGCCAACAACGACCAAAGGTCTAGCAGCCGAAGATCAAACGGCGCAAAACTGCGCCATAAAGCCCCGCCTTGTCAGTCAAGCAAGGCAGCGCACAAACCTATTTGCTCCCCGGTGTGACTTATGCGAGAAAAGTGACTTTCCCAATGATGTCAGACCCTGAGATTACACTTTTTCTATAGCTAACTGGTGCGCCACCTGCGGAGCTATAGGAGACAGGCCTGATCCTAGATACGGGGACGACCCGGTTCAACTCCAGCAGAGGCATCAAGACCCTGAAGGCTCAGCCAAGCAAGGTCAATAGTTTTGCTAGCCGATCAAAACGTCAGCATCCTTAGACCGCTGCTTGATTGACTTGCTTGCCGGAGCATCGCCAACGCCAACAGGGGTTTCTGCGGCCCCGATAACAACGTCCGCTTGAATGTCCGCCTGGGCATGGCCGTTCAACTCGGCCACAGTCAACTTGCGTTTGCGCGCGCTCAAAATGCGTCGCCTTTTGCGTTCTGAGCAACCACCCCAAACGCCATGTTCCACCCGATGGGTCAAGGCGTACTCCAAACAGGGCTTAGCCACAGGACAGGTAGCGCAAATCTTCTGCGCCCTGACCACGCCGCCACCGTCGGTGGGAAAGAACACCTCACGCGGAAAATCAGCGCAACTGGCATGTTCCATCCAACGTTCATACATAACTATCTCCCTTCTGGCTTCGCAATTGGCTGCTTATATTCATAGACTTACTTGGAGAGCCATGACTTTGAGCAAAGCAGGGAAATTGAGGTCGGTTATTACGAAGAACTTTCCCAATTCTTTACTATTTGCTTAAAAAACTTGTCAAAATATAACACCTAAAAATCTCGGAGCCAGCCGTGACAGACACCACCCCGCAAGACCATCCCATGTCCCCACAAGAACTTCCACCAGTCGGGAACCTAACTATCGTCTATCTAGGGCCCATCGCTCCTCACTGGGAAATCCACACAGGCTTCGGCGACCCCAAACAAATGGCCGACTTCAAAGCCCGGGCTTTGGCCAGGCTGCTGCTGCTGCCACCTCACGACCCTCAGTTCAGACGCAACCGAGAGCGCGTCAACAGAGACGCCAGTCGGAACAACATCTTGGTGGAATGGGATCTGGGCTATGAGGACGAAGAAGACCTCAGAACTGATGTCATTGATCCGTCCGTGTAGCACCCGAATACAGAACCTGCGAAGCCGCAAATCAATGCCGCCAAAAGTATTCACCTATTGTTAACTTTGATGTTTCTTGCAAGTTAATCTCTTCCGTTAATATTTGGCGGGTGAGCAATCCCACAAACGGAGGAAATTAAACCAATGAAACCCTTTAAATCAAAGCTGTTGGTGCGACTTGGCATTGTAGTAGCGGCTATTGCCCTCGTTGCCAGTGCCTGTGGCGGTGAGGACGACGGCAACGACTCCAACGACACACAGCCGGTCGCGACCGCAACAACCCCAACAGAAACCTCGACGGATGTAACCGGTTCGGTGAATATTTCTGGTTCTTCTACGGTTGAGCCGATTTCTGTGTTGGTGGCTGAGTTGTTCAGTGATGTGGCACCTGGTGTGAATGTGAATGTTGACGGTCCTGGCACGGGGGATGGTTTCAGGTTGTTCTGCGCTGGGGATGCTGACATCTCTGATGCTTCCCGTACGATCCGAGACGCCGAGAAAGAAGACTGCGAGGCCAATGGCGTCAACTGGATCGAGCTGCGGGTAGCCATTGACGGCATCGCGGTGATGACCAACTCCGGCAACACCGCCATAGACTGCGTCAACTTCGCCGACCTGTACGCCCTGATCGGCCCTGAAAGCACCAGCGTCAACACCTGGGCTGCCGCCGCCCCGCTGGCCGCCGAACTCGGCTCCAACACCAGCCTGCCTGACGCTGGTTTGGACATCTACGGCCCCGGCGAGGAATCAGGCACCTTTGACAGCTTTATCGAACTAGTGCTGGAAGACACCGCCGACGAACGCGGTCAAGACGCCACCACCCGCCCTGACTATAACGCCAACGCCGACGACAACTTGATCTTGCAAGGCATCCAGTCAGACCAAGGCAGCTTGGGCTGGGTAGGGTTCGCTTTCGCCGCTAATGCCTCAGACGTCAAACTCCTCGAAGTCGACGGCGGAGACGGCTGCACCGAAGCCAATGCCGACACCATCGCCTCAGGCGAATACCCCATCAGCCGATCGCTGTACATCTACGTCAACGCCGACAAAGCAGCCGAGAACCCAGCCATAAGAGCCTACGTCGACTACTACATGACCCAAGGCCTAGACACCGCTGTCTCACGAGTCGGCTACGTAGCCCTCACCGAACAATCCAAAGCCCAAACCCGCAACAACTGGAACAACCGCACCATAGGCTAACCCGACTGATGCTAGCTGACCCGCGGGCATCCAGCCATAACTAGCGCCAACTAGCGCACATGCAAAACACGAATAAGAACCAGCCGTTATCCTAAGCTAGTCAGCAGCATTCAGCCATGACCACCACCCAACAAGTCCAGCACGTCAACTCCCCAGAAACCAAGCAGCCATTTACGGTTGAAGATCTGCAGATGAACCCTGCCAGGTCCAATCGGCAAAAAGCAATCGCTGGCGTGTTCGCGGTCACAGCCGTAACCTCCATCGCCATCTCCGGGCTGATACTTTGGACACTTTTGGCGGAGGCTTGGGTGTTCATGGTCAATGTTGACTGGGCCAGTGTCTGGGATATCGGCTGGTTCCCCCGAAGAGGCATCTACGACATCAAAACCCTCATCGTGGCATCCCTGATCACCACAGGGATAGCCATGATGGTGGCTACGCCGCTGGGTTTGGGAGCAGCCATCTATCTGTCGGAATATGCCCATCCCAGGGTTCGCTCTGTCATCAAGCCGGTCCTGGAAGTCCTGGCTGGCATTCCCAGCGTGGTGCTCGGCTTTTTTGCCTTGTTGTGGATAGCCCCGAACGTGGTGGGATCCTTCAGCGCCAACGACGCGGGCTCGCTGGCTGCCGCGGGCATAGGTGTCGGCATTCTTACCATCCCGCTCATCACTTCAGTGTCGGAAGACGCCATGGCAGCGGTGCCTAGCTCGCTGCGGGAAGCCTCTCAGGGCTTGGGAGCTCGCAAATCCGCCACTACCTTGCGCGTGGTGTTGCCTGCCGCTATCTCCGGTATCGTGGCTTCGCTGATCATCGCTGTGTCTCGTGCCATCGGAGAGACCATGGTGGTGTATATAGCTGGCGGTGCCGCCCAGACAGCTATTTACACCGATTTCCCCACCGAAAAAGGCCTGACCATGACAGCTGCGATGGCCTCCCAAGGTTCAGGCACCGACAACGTAGTCGGTGAAGGTCTTACCTTTCAAAGTCTGTATTTTGTGGGTTTGGTGCTGTTCGTCTTCACCTTGGGGCTGAATGTGATTGCCAGCCGATTTGTCAATCGCATCCAGGAAAAGTACTAAGCAGCAAAAGCAGCAGGATCCAAAATCATGGCCTTTGGAAAAGTGCTTGACGACAAGACCTCCGCCAGAATTCAAAGAACTGTAGCATCGTCCATCAGCCGCAAGGGCGTGGACAAAAAAGGCACTGCCTTTCAGATGGTGCTGCTGACAACCCTGTTCATCACCATGCTGATTTTGGTGGTCTTGATTTTTGACGTGGTTCAAGGAGGCTGGGAAGTTCTCACCACCAGGCTTTGGGGCTTCATGCGCGGCGAAATCGGGTCGGGAACCTTCCCTGAAAGGCTAGGCGTCCAGCAAGGTCTCTACGGCTCTTTCTGGATTGCAGTGTTTGTGGCCGTATTTGCCTTCCCCATCGGCATCGGGTCTGCTATTTACCTTGAGGAATACTCCCGCAAGAATAAATTCAGCCGCTTCATCGAACTGAACATCCGCAACTTGGCAGGCGTGCCTTCCATCGTCTATGGGCTTTTGGGTTTGTTCCTCTTCGTGGAGGGGATCCCCTTTCTCACCGGCCCCAACTCCAATGGCCGCTCGGCCACATCAGCGGGGTTGACGCTGGCTGTCCTGGTGCTTCCTATCGTCATAATCACAGCCCAAGAAGCCCTGCGCGCCGTGCCCAGCGGACTTAAGGAAGGCTCCTACGGCGTGGGCGCTACCCGCTGGGAGACCATCAGATACCAATCTCTGCCCTATGCTGCGCCGGGAATTCTGACCGGCACCTTGCTGTCGATGTCTCGTGCGATCGGCGAAGCTGCGCCCCTGATTTTGGTGGGGGCCACCACCGGCTTTTTGGGATCCAACCCCAACATATTGGACGTCGGCAGCGTCCGCGAGCGATTCACCGCTATGCCTATTGTCATCACAGAGTGGACACAAAAGACCAACACCGTCAACGAAGATGTTTTCATTCCCTCTGCCGCGGCTGCTATTGTAGTGCTATTAGTGTTCGTCCTGTTGCTGAATATTGTCGCTATTTACCTGCGCCACTACTTTGAGAAGAAACGAGAGTCATGAGCACTGCTTCCACCTTCCAAGACCAGTCAAAACTAGAGAACTCCATCGCGATACCAGAAATGCCAGACAGAGAAACTGAGCCGACCGCCGCCGCAGCTCCGGCGACTGTGGCTGCTCCAGCTGCAACCACGCCAACTCATGCGGTGGAGCTGTCAACCCCCCAAAGCCATTCAGCTTTTGAGGCTGGCACTGCCCAGCTTGAAGCTGAGACTGCTTCTGACGAAGCTTTGGAACAAGACGAAGTGCCTGCCAAAAACCTGGTCTATAAAGTCAATGATCTGAACGTTTACTACGGGGACTACCACGCCCTGCGCAATGTCGACCTGGAGATTGAAGCCAACGAGATCACCGCCTTCATCGGCCCATCGGGTTGTGGCAAAACCACACTGTTGCGCTGTTTCAACCGCATGAACGACTTGATCCCCACTGCCAGGATCGAGGGAATGATTGAATACCTGGGGGTCAATCTCTATGACAGCCAAGTCAGCGCGGTGGAGGTGCGCCGTCGTATTGGGATGGTCTTCCAAAAACCCAACCCATTCCCCAAATCAATCTTTGACAATGTGGCTTACGGCCCCCGCATTACCGGCCTGGCCAAACGCGGTCAAGCGCTTAACGACATCGTTGAGAGGTCGCTTCAAAAAGCAGCCCTTTTTGATGAGGTGAAAGATCGGCTGAACAACTCGGCTATGGGTCTCTCAGGGGGCCAACAGCAGCGGCTTTGCATTGCCCGGGCTATTGCCGTCAATCCTGACGTCTTGTTGATGGATGAGCCATGTTCGGCGCTTGACCCCGTGGCTACCACCCGCATTGAAGATTTGATGAACGAGCTCAAGCAGGATTACACCATTGTGATTGTTACTCACAATATGCAACAGGCCGCTCGCGTCAGCGACATGACGGCTTTCTTCAGCGTGGATGTTGCATCAGAAACCGATACCAGAACGGGTATCTTGGTAGAATATGGCAAAACAGAGGAAATTTTCTCCACCCCCAAAGACACCAGGACAGAACATTATGTTACTGGGCGTTTTGGGTAGGTCACAATTCTGATAAACCACGCAACACTATCAACAAACATGTTAGAAGAGCTTAGAAAATCTTTTCACGAAGAGCTCGATCAAATCCGCAAGAACTTAGCCAAAATGATGGCTTTTGTGATTGAATCCATCCCCCGCGCTACCGATTCTTTGCTGCAGGGAAATTTTGAGGCGGCTGAAGCCATTATAGAAGATGACGACCTGCTAGATGCCTGGTCGGTTGAGTTGGACACGCACTGCTCGCAGTTGCTAGCGCTGCAGCAGCCTATGGCGGGCGACCTGCGTGCCGTCTTGACTGTCTATGCCGTCAACAACGAGATTGAACGTTGCGGAGATTTGGCCTGCAACGTGGCCAAAATCACCACGCGCAGTTACGGCTCCACCTTCAGCCCGGAAATAAGGGGCTTCATAACCAAAATGAGCGATGAAGCCCGCCTTTTGATGCGCTTGGCTATGGACTCTTTCGTGGAAGAAGACGGCACCTTGGCGATTTCGCTCCACGACTTGGACGACCGCCTGGATGAGTTGAACCGCGATTTCTTTGGAACCATCTTGAAAGCCAATAGGCAAGGCGCCTTGGATTTTGAAATAGCTATGAATTTGGCTTTGGTGGCACGCTACCTTGAGCGCATAGGCGATCACGCAGTAAACATCGGAGAGAAAGTACGCTATATGATTGACGGCTGGACGAAAGAACACATCGGTGCTGCGCGAGCGCGCTCCAAAGGCTTGCTAGAAGGCGAATTGAGCAATCTGGCTGGGGATGGGGAGACTGTGCTTTCTGGCACATCGGCTGCCAAGACTGCCGATTCTTAGCAGTTCATCTGGCCTGGTGCCTGCTTCCTTTCAGCTAGTCAATGCGAATTCTCATCACCAACGACGACGGGATTGACTCTCCCGGCCTGTCCGCCCTGGCTGCAGCCGCCAAAAAGTGGCTTGACAACCATAGCCCGGAGCTTGCAGGCTCCAACTCACTTGCTAGCTCCAACTCATCTAACTCAAAGGGTCCAGAGCTGTCAGAGTCGTCAGAGTTGGTTGTAGCGGCCCCGGCTGTGGAGCAAAGCGGATCATCTGCTTCGATGGGTGTGCTGGCTCAGCATACGCCTATTGACTACTGGCCTCATGTCATTGCGGGCATGGAAGATGTCTATGCCTATCGGGTTGCAGCTACTCCCGCAGCTTGCGTCATCTTGGGCTGTTTGGGGACTTTTGGCCCACCACCCGATCTGGTGCTTTCAGGCATCAACTATGGCGCCAACTGCGGCCGTTCGGTGTTGCCATCGGGCACTATAGGGGCGGCACTGACGGCTGCCAATTACAAAGTTTCAGCTTTGGCCGTCAGCCAGGATTTACCATCCAAGGATGTTGACATGCTGTGGGATACTGCCGCTGAAATGGCCTGCGAATATCTGGACTGGCTCATGGAAAGACCCACCCCCACCACAGCTAGCCTGAACGTTCCCAACTTGAAGCGCAGCCAAATTAAAGGTGTTCAGTTTGCTCCCCCGCTGGCACCTCTGGGAGTGGTGGTGACTGAGTTCAATTCCCGTGACGAGCACAAAATTTACTCGCGGTCGGTCAGGGCTCCCGGCGAAGTTCCCGCTGGCACCGACAGAGATTTAGTTCTCAAGGGCTGGGCTACCTTGGCGCCAATCTCACGCCCAGCGGTGGATATGTCCGTAACTCCGCCCGCAGGCGCCATTATGGCTGCCCATGCCCAAGTCCCCGCCGACAAGGCATCTGACAATGGCCGAACACCACTGGATTCCAATCAGGCTCTGACCCAAACCTAGCCTGAAAGACGAGCCCAACAGATATGCCTCTAGTTGTTGCCCTGTTAGCTTGTCTATGTTGCGGGCTGGTATTCGTCATCTACAGGCAGCGCCATAAGCAACAGGAATCCAACGCTCGTATTGCTTGGTTGGAAGCTGAGTGCCAACAAAATCTAGAGGAAGCTAAAAGCAAGCACGACCAGTTCATTGAAACCCTCAACAGCCTGTCTGAGGGGGTGCTGTTGAGCGACTCCAACGGCCATGTCATCTTTCGCAACAACGCCGCCCATGCTTTTACTCAAACTCGACACGGCAATGCCCTAGTTGAAGCCACCATCCAAGAGCAGCTGGCGGAATCTAGGCAGGGCAAGGCCACCAAAAAAGAAATCCAACTCTACGGCCCCCCCGATCAGACATTGATGCTTCACACTTCCCCCCTGTCCAACAAATGCGCGCTGGCTGTGATCGAAGACATTTCACATTTGCTGCGCCATGAAATCATACGCCGCGACCTGGTTACCAACATCGGCCATGAACTGCGCACCCCAGTCGGAGCTCTGAGCGTGCTGGCCGACGCCATGCAAAACGAGACCGACAGCAAAATCTTGCTTTCGCTGTCTGAAAGCATCGGCAAAGAAAGCATCCGCCTGACGCAAATCGTGGAAGACCTGTTGGAGCTCAGCCAACTGGAGCAAAGCCTCGACCAGCACACCACCGTGGTCGTCATGCAAGATGTAATTCGCCGAGCTATTACCCGTGTATCTGGGGTTGCCACCCAAAACGGCACGGAGCTAAAGGTGGAGTTGGAAGCTGAGCCGGTCTGCGTGATTGGGGATTCCTTTCAGTTGACTTCGGCGGTCTATAACCTGCTGGAGAACGCCATCAAATACTCAGAATCCAACCGGCCCGTCCGTGTTTCCCTCACGAATTCCAATGGCAAAGCCGAGATAGCTGTGCGAGACAAGGGCTTCGGCATATCTCGTCGCGACCAAGACCGGGTGTTTGAGCGCTTCTATAGAGTCGACTACTCTCGCTCCTCGGCTGCCGGCAGCGGGTTGGGGCTTTCCCTTGTGCGTCAGGTGGCCTTGCGCCATGACGGCGAGATAACCCTGGAATCGGAAGAGGGAGTGGGTTCCACCTTTACCATTCGTCTGCCAGCTTGCGCCAGCCCGGAATATCTGGAGAGCCACAAGCAATTCTCACTCAGCTATAGCTGATGAACTTCCAAAGCAGAACGACCATTTAAACAACCATTTAATCGAACAACCATTTAATCGCAGGCAGCAACCATGTCCGGCAATAGAAACCCACATGTCAACCCCCATGTCCTGTTGGTGGAAGATGAGGAATCGTTCGTTCAAGCCTTGACTGTCGGCTTGCGGCATGAGGGCATGGATATATCAGTCGCCAGGGACGGCAAGGAGGCGCTGGACATATTTGACGAAATCACGCACGACATTGTGCTGTTGGACATCATGTTGCCCAATTTGAGCGGGATTGATGTCTGTCGAGAAATGCGCCGTCGCTCCAATGTGCCTATCTTGATGGTAACCGCCAAAAGCGAGGAGGTTGACACTGTCGTAGGGTTGGAAATCGGCGCCGACGACTACATTACCAAACCGTACCGACTCAGAGAACTGGTAGCGCGCATCAGGGCGCAGCTGCGGCGGCGCAACTCAGCCAGCGCGCCTACAACTGTTCCCAAACCCATCATCCAAAACGACTTGGAGCTTGACCCCGTCCGTCACGAAGTCAGGCTGCGCGGCCGACAAATTGCGCTGCCGTTGAAAGAATTCGATTTGCTCTGGCTGCTGATGTCTCATGCCGGACAATTGCTCACCCGCGAAAAACTGATCAGCAACGTCTGGGGGCAAGACTATGTGGGCGACACCAAAACTCTTGACGTGCATGTCAAGCGGTTGCGGGCAAAAATAGAAGACAACCCCTCTTCGCCGGCCAGAATTGTAACCATCAGGGGATTAGGCTACAAGTTTCAGCAAACCAAATAAAGCTATTGAACTGTGGTGACCGTCGCGCAACCACCCCCTAAGCCAGCCGCCAAAAGCCCCGCTAGACCCAAACCCCGCCCTTCGTCTTTTGTGCATCTCTCGCGGGTGCACGCGCTGCAAGCATCTGGCAACGCTGCGATTGCGGTTGCTTTGGCTAATTCGCTTTTCTTTTCCATTGACCCCACGGCCGCCCGATCGAGCATCATTTCATATCTGCTGCTGAGCGTGGCGCCTTTCGTGCTGGTAGCGCCCATGATCGGCCCAGCCATAGACAAAATCCGCAGCGGTCACAAAGTGGTGCTGATCAGCTTGCTGTTTGCCATGACCTTGACCTCTTTTGGCATGATCGGTCGGATGCAGACTTTCTTTGTGTTTCCATTGGCGTTTGCGGTTTTGGTGTTTGGCAAAGGCTATGCCGTGGCTAAAGCTGCCATCATGCCCATGATCGTTCGTTCAAATGACGAGCTGGTGCCCAAGAACTCCCGTCTGGCAGTGCTGACTGGGGTGATGAGCTTTGTGGGAGCCATACCTGCAGCCCTGGCCAGCATTGTGGGCGGAGCTTCCTGGACAGTTGGACTGGCTATGATTCAGTTTTTGTTTGCTGCCCTCATAGCATTCAAACTGCCGTCTTCGCGCAGGTTTGGCAGAAATCTAGCTGACAGCAGATTTGGGGATTTGTTTGGCAACTCTGATGCATCTCAACCCTCTGCAGACCTGCTGGCAGACTGGGATTTTCTGCGATCTGACGGCGGTGACCCACCATCCGCTCAACCCGTTGGCCCCCTGCCTTCGGTTGAAGCCACCCATACCGCTAGTCCTGTTCCGCCCGCCGACACCC
>JAPYNY010000087.1 GCA_028283145.1 Candidatus Hopanoidivorans cymbastelae | reverse complement strand
TTCAGACAGAACACCGCACAACCCCAAAAACCAACCCAAAACACTCCGCCCACATATCAACAACAACCCAACCAAAGTAAGTTTAAATATATCGTCCCCTTTTTTCTGATTGTTGATTATGAACTGCCCTACTATCTTATTTTCTTGCCTTCTACAATACCAGTGATGAATCACAAACTGCCGAACTGCCTCCACTGAATCTCTATAACCAGCTTGAGACCAGCGACTACCCACCCTGCGGAACATTGCAAGCTAGCCAATTCGTTTCTCAGTTGCAAGCCTTCTTTCCCTCATCCATCTTCACCTACTTGGGAATTTTATTAGCTTGAGTCGGATGCCAAGCGCGCAGCAAAAAATGATAGTCAAAAATCTTGAGGAAATTGGAAACAATGGCCAGAGTAACCAACAACTCCAACTCAAAATAGTCATGGGGCTACGGCTACGGCCTATCTGATCTAGTTTGTCGCGGCTATCTGACCACTGCTGTTGTATATGAAGCAATCGTCCTGGCTTGGCCCTACAAGAATTTCTAGGGGATCAACCGAAGAAGAAGCAAACTGAATGAGATCCACGACCTCTCCTTGAGCACTGAGGTCAATAGGAACATCTTCGTCTTCAGCAAGTGGGCTTGCCATAGTATTTGGATCTCTGAATACTGCAGTAAAGCCTCTAGCTCCTTGTGGAGGGCCGCTTAGGAAGTTATCTGCTTCTTTAAATTCACGAAAGAACATTATGTCTTCAGAGACCATGAAGCTATCTCCGCCATTAGCAATTGTGGGATCGATCCAGAAACAGACTGGGATGCACCCGACGGCACTTCCTTTTACATTCACATTTCTTTCGACGGTAAAACGTGTCAGAGTGCCTACTACTTCGCCTTCAACTCCGGCTGCTTCCAGAATCGGGTCGTAGATTTCGGTTCCGGTGCAACGGCTTTCAAGGTCGGAGAACTGCTCCTCAAGGTCGTCTTGGGAACTGTTGGTAATCGCTACGATGACCACGGCGGCGGCTACAGCCATCAGCACCAGCACCGCGGTGACGATCAGAGTCTGAAGGGTAATACCCCGTTCTGAAACAGAGAGACCCCCCCCCGCCTGAGATCATGCTCACCCGTCGCTTGCCGACCAGATCCCACTCACCGGTTACACGCACATCCAAAATCCCGCGGACTGACAAGGCAGCAATAACCACCACTATCCCTGCTGCAATAATACTCATAGCTAACATAATTTAATTCCTCATTCAGAATTGTGTCTATCAATTATGAGCTATATTACTATATTATCTACCCACTTGCCACAATAACAGCAAGAACCGCGAACTGCCGCATCGCTTCAACTGAACCTGCGAAACAGGCTGGCATGCACCCGACCGCGCCTCTCCTCACTTTGACTTCTAATCCATCTAGATTTGCTCCTACTCTGTTTGTACTGTCCAATACTTTACCTTCAACGGCGGCGGTTGCCAGAATCGGGTCGTAGGTTTCCGTACCAGTGCAACGAACTTCTAGGTCGGGGCACCCGCTTGTGTCCTGGTAGTTAGCGCACCACGAAGTTCTGGACGCGCAGCCACCTGTAGTGGTGACGAACATAAGCAGCCCATTGCGGGCATCCCCTCGCGCTGCCTGGGTATTCCGAGAGTCTTGGACGTGCCTAGTGCAACCAGTCACCGCCCATCTAGCCATCACGTAGGCAAACAAGTTCCGCCCGTCACGGCTGCACCGTAATGCGGACAGGCAACGACCAGCTAGGACCAACGAGTTGCAGGGCCGGGTCGGCAGTGGACCGGCCATCCAGTTTCGCTTGGTGCCGGCGAGTCACCCATAGGGCCGCGGAATGGTTCCGCCTATCAAAGTAGTACCGCGGGTACCGGCCCGGAAGATCGTGCTGGTGATGTCAGTTCTGCTGTGGTAGGAACCGTGGATGTAGAGCGTGAGGATCGCGGCAAGTCCGCACCAGGGTTATTCTTTCCACAGGTGCCCGTCACACTACGAGCGTGGGTGATATCTATGATGTCCACCTCCCAACTGGTGACACCATGCGACTGGAGGAACCAGAACAGCCAATACGTCTCAATGGCCCGCATAGCGGCGGGCACCCAGTCTTCGCGTGCCCGCGCCTCCGCTGGTGCAACGGTCATTGTGGTGCTGGTAGTGGTCGTAGGGGTTGGCAAGTGCACAGTCGACAACCGGGCCAATAAGCACCCCGTCGCGACCAGCAACAAGAGCGTGACTAGCACTATTGCCACACGCCTACTGGGCGGCCCCGCGCAGCAGACCTAGGCATTCGGCGGGCGAGTTGAAATACGCCCACGAATTGACCGGGTCCCAGCAAATGTACTTGTTGATACGGGCGGTGTCCCCGACCGCTGAATAAGCGGCAAGACACACGAACTCGCCGGGAAGCAAATCCACATCCACAGCCGCGACGCGAAACACATCCTCAGTCGTTAGACGGATCGTCCGGAACCGCCTGTCAGCGAGGCGCAACTCCGCTTGGATATCCAAGCGGACTTGGGCGGCCAGCTCGTTGCACGACGGCGCCGGCAAGGTGGTCGTGGTGGTCGCAGGGGTCGTGGTGGTGGTCGCAGGGGCCTCCGCAGCCCCTCTGGTGTTTGTCCCCGCCGCAGCGCACCCTGCCAGCAGCCCTACGAACGCGACCGCAGCGCACAGAAAAGCCGCTACGCCCTAGGCGAGCCGCCGGGCTTTGTACCCGCTGCTGGACAGGTGGTGCTGCTTGGGCTTGGCAATGGCTATTGCTTCGTCAGGTGTATGCACTTCCAAGTCAGGCATCGCAGCGGTCTCATCGTAGTAGTGATGCTTTATCGCGCTCATAAGAGCCTCCTATGTGTTGTGTGTGTGAGTGGTTAGCGGCTGCGCTTTTCAAAGAGCTGGGCGATTTAATCCAGCTGCTGGAAGACGACGGCTAGCGCGGCAAGGGTGTGGTCGTCGGACCGGCTACGGCTAGCAGAACCGGCGGAAAACAGGTAAGGCCGGTGGGTGCGGTTTCCCCATGGGGAGATGTTTAGGGTGCTTGTAATGCTTACCTTCCTGGCTGTATCTTGTGGGGTTGCCAGCCCGGAACATAAAATCGGCAGGACTTGAGGCCCCTGCTGGCTGCATGCGGAGCGGGTGGAAAGGTCCCGGCATGACAGGGCCGGTGCAGCACCGCGCCTGCTCCGGTGGTAATATGCGCGGTCATATGCACCTACGAGGTAGAGTAGGGCCAAGGCTGCTCCGTACCGTAGCGTAAGCGACAAGACCAACGGCCCGCTGTGTCTGTGCCCACAGGCTGCCCGTGCTGATGTCGGTTTTATTGTGAGTATTGATTTTCAACTACCTTACTATATTATTTTTACTCCTGCCACAATAACACTTCAGGCCAAAATCGTGCCAGCAGTCCACCGGCTCTCCCCTATTGCATTCATCGCTTTTCATTTATCGTTGGGGTGGCTAAGTGCCTAGACATCAGCAATCGCTTGACACTGGCTGCTACAGGCCCGACTTGCTCAAAGCAGCCACCCCAGTCAAAGACAGGCAAAATATATAAACTCCTAACCTTTGGTAATATCTAGGCTTTTGCATTTAAGCTCAAATTGGTTGACTCATGCTAGAAATTCATAAAATTCGCTCACATCCTGACAAGGTGGCTGCTGCCTTGGCGCGCCGAGGGGACGACGGCTTGGCGCTGGGAGAAGTCATAAAGTTGGATTCCGAGCGGCTGCAGCGCATCCATGACCGAGATGCAGCTCGTCAAAAAATCAACGAACTATCCCGTCAAGTCAGGAAGTTGCGCCAGAGCAACCGAGTGGCAGAAGCTGAATCAATTCAGCTAGAGAGTCGGCAACTGGGGCAAGTGGAGCAACTTCACAACCACCGCATCGCTGAGCTGGATGAAGCCATCCACGACTTGCTGCTGCATGTCCCGAATACCCCTGCACCTGACTGCCCCACGGGCCAAACCGAAGCTGACAATCCTGTCCTGCGCACGCATCGCGCTGCGCGCGGTGGCACCTCTCGGGAAAACCAAAGCTTGGCTTGTGAGGAGCCCGCTTTTCGGGAATATCAGCGGGTGCCCCACTGGGAGTTTGCAGTGGAAATGGGCATTTTAGACTTGGAGCGGGCCGCCAAAATCTCAGGTGCTATGTTTGCTATGTTCAGGGGTGCTGGGGCAGTGCTGGCTCGTGCCTTGGTGTCTTTCGGGCTTGACCGCAATAGCGACTTGTATGAGGAAGTTCTGCCTCCCTCGCTGGTTCGGCGCGACACTATGGTGCGCACTGGGCATCTACCCAAGTTTGTGGATGATGCCTATGAAATAGCTCGCGACGATTTGTGGCCTATCCCCACCGGCGAAGTGCCTTTGACGTCGCTGTGCGAAGACGAGATACTAGCTGAAGAAGACTTGCCGATGAGGTTCATGGCTGCCACGCCTTGCTATCGGCGAGAGGCAGGCTCGGCGGGGCGCGACACCCGCGGGCTGCTTCGGGTTCATGAGTTCCAAAAAGTGGAGATACTGGCCTATGCCACAGCCGAACAAGCCGCTCCGCTGCATGATGAATTGCTGGAGCGGGCTGAAGGGGCGGTGCGCGACTTAGGTCTGGATTATCGCATCATTGACATTTGCACAGGTGATTTGGGTAACTCCTCGGCTCGCACTTTTGACGTGGAAGTCTATGCTCCTGGAGCCGACCGCTGGCTGGAGTGCTCGTCGGTTTCCTGGTTTGGCGACTACCAAGCTAGGCGGGCCAACATTCGTTACCGTCCCAGCCAAGGCAGGGGCACACACTTTGTTCATACCTTGAACGGCTCGGCGGTGGCGGTGCCGCGCCTGTGGGCTGCCATTGTGGAAACCTATCGCCAGCCAGGAAACGAGATTGCGGTGCCTGAGGTGTTGCGTCCGTATATGGGCGGGCTGAAGGTCATTTCCGTGAATGTGCCTCCCAGTTCTGCCACCTAGCTTGAAGCGACCACCTAGTTCCAATGTCTGACAATTTGAATTCCAAGCCAAGCGGCTGAGACACCAGCCAGCACTGATACCGCCAAATACAAGCTGCCTGACCACCACAGCCTGGCAGCGCAGCGTCTTATAGTTTCGCGGGTCAGGCTTGAATAGGTGGTCAGCGACCCTAAACCCCCAACTCCCAGCACGGTCACAAGGGTGTCTGTGCTCTCAGCCAGAAGTCCGAGAGCCAAAGAACCTACAACATTGACCAACAACGTGCCGAAGGGAAAGCTGGGTTTGTCCAGCAGATTGCCAGCCAAGATGCGCCCTAAAGTCCCGGCGATGGCTAGCAGCGGAAAGGCTATGATGACTGCTGCTGCCATAAAACTATTGCCATACGGCTCGTTTTTTCCAGAGGGCAAAACCGGCCCAGCTAGCGGGCAAGCCCAGCCCAAATGAAAGCGCCAGCGACCAAATCCCAGCGGCAGCATTGCCGCCGTCAATGTGTTCGGCTGCGACCAAGGCAAGAGCTGAAAAAGTGGTGAAACTGCCACAGAAACTGGTCAGCAAATCCAGCAGCAGCACCCGCTTGGCAGCGGTGGACAACAAATCGTTACCTTGCGGATAGGAAACGCGTAAAGGAGAAGCTTGTGGCGAAGGGGCTGACTTGAACAACGCCAGCCAATCGGCCACGACAGCCCCCAATAGCGCACTGCCGGCCGTGTTGGCAATCAGCACACCTTGCGACAGACCTTCCTCAACTCCCCACCTAGCTAGGGCGCCTGCCAAACCTCCTAAGGCAAGAACCCAAAAATTACTAGCTTGAAGCTGTCTCACTGACGGCTTTTACAACTTCGCGCTCGCTTTCACCAGCTGCTGCTGCCGAACTAGAACCGTCCGCGGCTGGGCCGACCAGCCCTGAACCGTTGCCACGCCCCGAGTCCGTTCCGGCCGCACGCCGCCTTATCAAAACACTTCTTATCCTCAACCACGCAAAGAAGGCAACTATCACCGAGGCAAAAATCTCAAATAACACAGCCCACCTGCCTGGCTCGGTAAACCAGCCGCCAACCCGAGAAGGAATGTCAATCAAACTGCGCCAGACGGGGAGCAGCAGCAATTCAAAGTCGTAGTAGGAGATTTCCAACGCCAGCCAGACGACCAGCCAGCAAGGAATCCAAACCGACCAAAACCAGCGTCGCAGCATGCTGTCTTGGCTGGCTGGCCCAGTTGTGATGTCAGCTTCTGCCCCGGCCGAAGCTTGCCTTGCGCGGCTGTCTATCACCAACCTGCCGACCACTGTGCCGCATACCAATGACAGCAGCAACAGCAACGCCACGGCCAGACGCAACTCGCCCACATCGGCTATCCAGTTGGAGACATTGCTTTGGAAGGTGAGCGACTGATCCACCAGCCAGTTGGTGTCAAAATTGCCTCGCAGCACTTGGATTTCCCACCAGCCATAAATAATCAAAAAGGCCCCGGCTACCACCAGCAACCCGCCTGAAATTTTGTTTACATGGGGCAGGATTCGGCGCATGGCAACGGCAATCTCGGTACGCGACAGCGCCGTGGCAACCGTGAGCACCATCACAATCAGACTCATCCCGGCTCCATAGGCCAAAAACACCAAAATCCCGTCCCAGAGACTGCGGCTGGTGAAAGACCCAACCACAGTGGCAAAAAACAACGGAGCGGTGCAGCCCAGAGAAACTATCGCAAAAGACACTCCGAACAAAAAGATGGAAGGCAGCTGACGGCTGGTGCCACCCTGGCTCAGGCGGGGCAACGAGAGTTTTGGCTCAAAGCCAGCCAGCATGGCAATGCCGAGGGGTATCATCAAAATTCCAATCACGAAGGTAGCCCAGCCTAGTCTGTCTTGAACCGCGCCTTGGCTGATGAGGGAAGAAGTCAGACCGCCTATCGTTCCAAACACCAGCAGGAAACCCAAAGTCAACGTCAGCCCTACAATCAAAGCCCTGGTGACGTTGTAGGCTGAACTGCGCTCTTCGCTGGATTCCAAGCCCACAAAGTAAGACAAGTAGGCAGGCAACAGAGCGAAGCCGCATGGATTGAAGGTTGCGATGAGACCTGTGCTGAAAGCCAGGCTGAGTAGTGGTGCTAGGGCAATTTCTTCCATTGTTTATGAAGTCGGTGTTTGATGTCGGCGTGGAGTGGGATTTAAGAACTAAGGATTGGAACTAGGATTGGGCAGTGAAAAATTGGCCTCTATGCGTTTGGTCAACTCTGCTTCATTCAAGACGCCAAGCCATCTGTCTAATTCTTCGCCTTCGGGGGAAATGAAAAGCGTGGCTGGCAAATTGATGATGGTGAAATCAAGCTGAATATTGCCTTGGGGATCACTGGAGAGGGGATAGGTTACCCCTGTTTCTATGGCTAAGCCTAGTGCGTCAGCGGGTTCGTCTTCCACGTTCATCCCTAAAAAAGCCACTTCGCCCTTGAAGGTTTGGTGAGCGGTTTCGAAGTGTGGCATTTCCAAAACGCATGGCGGACACCAAGATGCCCAGAAATTGATAACCAGGGGTTGGCCGGCGAAATCCGCCAAGCTGCCTTGGGGTCTTTCGGCTGTGTCGGCTGAGCTTTCTGAGCCTTCAATGCCAGCCAGTATTTCTGTCGGAGTGCTGCTTTGAGGGACAAGATAGTCATAAGTAACGTCTGCCAGGGCGTAAGTTGTGGCAGGGTCGGGCGGCTCAGCGGAAGTTGTTGGTGAAGTTGTGGTTAGAACTGTTGCTGCTGTGGTGGACGGTTGCCCATCTGTGGTGACGCCGTCTGTGGTGCCGGGCTGAGCAGACGTTGGTGTCTGAGCCGTGCTGGATGCGTCGCTGCCATTGCCACAGGCAAGTGCTAAAAAGCACAGAACCACCAGCCATCCAAACAATTTTGGGAGCCTGGTGAAGGAGTGCCGCAGTGCTGCCTCACTGCGAAATAGACGATTGATGAAGTCAGTTTAGCTTTGCCAAGAGGAGTATTTTAAGCAACTCCCAATGGCTTAGTTCCCCAGCACCCCAAGGCTAGTTTTGGCTATAACCAGCCAAATCTGGGGGCAGCAGCCAGCTTGGGCCAGCCAGCCGACTAAGTCTAAGCGGCAATAACCAGCCAGCTAGGAAAACAGCCAGCTAGGAAAGTCTAAGCGGCGACCTTCTCAACTACCCGCTCGTTGGTGTGGCTGATGGTAACCGCCGACACCTTTTCCCGCAGATACTCAGGCACATGCACAACCGGCAAGGCAGAGTCGCCCGGCTTGACATTCTTGCAGGGACGACCTCTGTTGCGCTTGGAAGACATGATCCTGCCGTCAGAGAAAAGTTGTCCGCCCCACACGCCGCAAGGCTCTTCTCGCTCAAGTGCGCCCTGCAGGCACGGAGCCAAAACAGGGCAGGTGGAGCAGACAGCCTTAGCTTTGGCGATGTCGGCTACTTTGTCGGAGAAAAAGATGCCAGCGACATCTTCTTTAAGTGTTGAACACCGAGCTTGGTCTAGCCACGCTGGTGCTATGTCCATAGTTAGCGTCATACTTATATAGACGCCTCAACTTGGAATTAGGTTGACATCGTGTTGGGATTTTTTTCATCCCCAGCGGGCCCCGCGCACGGCAAGGGCAACTCCGGCTACCCAATAGCCATAGCAAAAATTTTCAGCCCATCGGGTTGGCGGTAGCTTCGCATTTCGCCTTGCCCCTCCAGATGCAGCAGGTGAGCATAGGTTTCGCTGGCTGCCATGTCACCCCAAACTCGCGCTGCAAAAAGCTGCTTCATGAATTCCTCTACTGGCGCTTCGCCTAAATCGTCCGCCACATCCCTGATGACATCAAGCCGCTCCTCGTGGTGAACGATGATGCCGTCGGCTCGCTCCACCAAATTTTTGAATGGGTGTCCGTGAGCCGGCAAAACCAATTCAGCCTCGCCGAATTCTCGCATCCGCCGCAGCGAATCAAAAAACATCGCCAGCGGGTCATTGGAAGAAGAAACGCCCGCAATGTGGGGAGTGATGGTCGGCAGCACATGGTCGCCTGAAACCATAATCTTGTATTCAGGGTCCCAGAGGCAGAGATGGTCACCCGTGTGCCCTGGCGTATGGACAGCTATCCAATCCCTTCTAGCCAAGCTGATAACTTCCGAATCCACTACCGTAACCGAAGGGTCGGGCGTTTTGAACCAGCGCCTTTCCTCCTGCTTGAGTTTTTGCCAGGCTGCCATGTCGGCCGGGGGCAACATGTTGCGCTCGGTGCCCCAAGGGGTTTTGCCTTTTCGCTCCCAAGGCGGGATTTCGCTTTGGTCGGCCCCTTGCTCTTCGGCTTCTGCTTCTGCCTCGGCAGCTTGGTCTATGTCAAGATCGGGATTTTCACTGGCTTCGCGGGCTTGCCACAGAGGACGGAAGCTCTCATGCGTCAGCACGTCAGCCTCGGTCTCGGCCCGAATGTGGTCGGCGCCACCGAAGTGGTCAAAGTGAGAATGCGTGATGATGACGGTGTGAATGTCGTTGACTTTATAGCCGGCCCGCTTGAGCCTGTCTTTTAGAAACTCAAAGGAGCGGGTGCCGGGCAAACCTGGGTCAATCACGGCTATGCCCCGCTTATCTTCCAGGATGTAGCAGTTGACATGGCCCAGCCCAGGCAACTCCACCGGCAGTTGCGAGCGCAAAACGCCAGGCGCCAACTCGTCTATGTCTTCAGTGGCCTTGTCTTTTTCTTGGCGGTGGGGGCGCGGCGGGTCAGTGGGAACTGAGTCGGTGCTGAGTGAGTCGGTCATGGGTTTGTCTGTCTTGTCTTATAGTAAGGCTAGTTATTGATTTTGGCGTGTCGGAACTTGGGAGATTGTGCCGAAGCTAGCTTTGCGCAAAGGGCAACCCGCCTAGAGAGATGATTTCCCCATTCCACAAGCTCTTGGCAAATTCTTCATACGGCAGAACCAAAATGTTGTCAGAAGTTATATCAACGTAAGACTGGCGACAGACTACAATCCGATTTTCTATGCTGGGAAAGTTCTCCTTCAAGCTACGTAGTCCCTTGAAATCATGATTCCTCAACCGGTCTGCTGCTTTCACCTCAATGGCGGTCTTGTTGCCCACAATGAAATCCACTTCCACGCCACGCTTCCAATACGACACATGCCTTTCGCGAGAATCTCCGCTGTGATAATCCAAATATGCCTTTATCTCATGAAACACCCAATTCTCAAAAGCTTTGCCAAAATCAGATGAGCCTTCAGATATGTAACCTCGCCTAGCTAGTGAGTTGACCAGACCCACATCGGCAAAATAAAACTTGGGGTTGGCGCTTTCCCCACTTTTGGGCGCCCTGTGATATGCATCCAGCCATCGGCCGTGCAACGATTCCTCCAGCAGGGCAAAGTAGCTTCTGACTGTGTTGGCAGTGACTCCGCTAGCTTGGGCTATGTTGGCATAATTCACTGTGCTGCCGTCTCGCAGCGCAGCTTCCTTTAGGAAATTCCTGAAGCTCTGGTATTGCCTGAGCTGAGCCAACTCGCTGATTTCCCTGTAGAGATAATTGCCGATATAGCCGTCAATGAAATTGGGATTGGTGTGGGTGGGGGGCAAGTATCCCGCATTCAGCACTGCTTCCAAATTGAATGAGGAGCCGAATTCTGCTGAAGTCAATCCGTGAAGGACGAAAAGCCCGGCCCGGCATCCAAGAAGGTTGGAGTTGCGTAGCTTCAGTTGGTTGGAGCCGCACAGAGCGAACTTGAAATTCGCGTTGTCAATGAGCCATTGAACTTCGTAGAGCAGCTCCGGTACGCGCTGAATTTCGTCAATCACGACTTGCTTGTCTGGAGCATGCTGGGCTAGTTCTTTGCGCAGAACTTCAGGCTTTTCAGTGAATTTTCGGTATAGCGAGCCATCTGTCAGGTCTAGCCAGAAGTGCTCATCTGGTGGATACCGCTCCTTTAGCAAAGTGGTTTTCCCCACTTGGCGAGGCCCCCAGAGGAAGAAATTCTGGGTGCCTGGAGTGGGTAACAGCAAGGCTCGTTTATACACCTGGCTTTAATTATAGCCAAAATCAAGAGCAGTAGTGATGATTTTTAGATAAAATAGCTAGTAGAACTCGTGATTTCTGCTAATTATCGCTAGTTCTGCTCTTGATTTGCTTGGAATTTGGCTTGAGCCTCCCAGCGGCGGAAAAGCAGGAAGTGAAACGACCGATAAGAATTTCAAAGGGAAACGGATAAAATCAGTAGGCATCATTGATTTTGCAGCGTTGATGATGTAGAAAGATGTATAGGAAGGCTAGATATTTCAGTTATTTAATTCATGTCCAATACAATGACCAGCACGGAAGATAATATGGCAACTCCAGTCAAATATCATCTCGACAAGTTCCCTCCAACAAACATTGATTGGGAACAGCTTGTGCCATTGCTCGGGCGAGCCAACATAGGTTTGGGTCGCTATGACGGACTACTCGAGGGCATCCCGGACGCTAATGTCTTACTATCTCCACTCATGTTGCAAGAGGCTGTGCTCTCCTCAAAGATTGAAGGTACGAATATTTCCTTGAGCGAGGTTTTGGAGATTGAAGCGGGGGGAGATGGCGCAACACAATCCAAGAGAGACGATGCTGAAGAAGTCCTCAATTACCGCGAGGCACTCAACTTTGCATCGCATGCTCTGGATGAGCGCTCCTTTTCACTGCATCTATTGCGGGAAGCCCATGAGTTGCTGATGAGAGGAGTCCGTGGGCGTGACAAAAAACCAGGTGCTTTTCGTGATGTGCAAAATTGGATTGGATACCAAGGCGGCGCAATTGAAGAGGCAAGCTTCATCCCAATCCCGCCTGAACAGCTAAGTGGGGGCATGGAACGATGGTTGGAGTATTTTTTGAGCACCGATGGGCCCGACCTTCTTGTGCAGCTGGCGGTCATTCACCTTGAATTTGAGGCTCTGCATCCATTCATGGACGGTAACGGCAGGCTTGGGCGGATGGTCATCCCGCTTTTTTTATATCACCGAAAAATCTTGCGTAGCCCGGATTTCTACATGAGCGGCTATTTGGAGGCACAGCGCGACCAGTATATTGAAGCGATGCGAGCCGTGTCTCGCGATGGAGCTTGGACGCAATGGTGTGCTTTTTTCTTGCAAGGCATTATTGAGCAGGCTTCACAGAATCAGAGGAAGGCAGAAGCCATTCTTGAATTGCATCGGAGAATGAGACGAGCGGTGGCCGAAGCAACGCGCTCACAATATGCCGACCTAGCAGTTGATTTCATTTTCGCGAGGCCTGTGTTCTCATCTCCGGATTTTGCAAAAAACTCAGGAATTCCTGAGTTGACGGCATCCAGAATTCTTCGAGCACTCAAGAGCAAGGAGGTTAATATTTTGGATACCATAAGACCAAGTTCTGGCAGCAGTCCGTCTATTCTAGCTTTTCCGGAACTGCTCTACATAGCCGAGGGCACTGGTGGCCTAACGATTTGAGGTTAACGTGTGCACGACAAAAGCTTTTGTATGTCATTAAAGCCGTTTCATGACATACAAACTGTTTTGTTAACAATCTGTGAGGTATAAATAGGCTAATTTCTCATGAAAATGGGGTTTGTGAGGTAATTCTTGCTTTAGTCTTCAGAAACCGGGTCTGCGGCTGCTGGTCCCTTAGCCTTTGCGCTCGGAGAGCGGATTCGTCACCCCTGCTTTGCGCCCAACTCAACTGGGCAACTCCTTCAGAAAGAACAGGTGCTCCTTGTAAAAACGAAGCTCTTTGATACTTTCCAGGATGTCGTCCAAAGCCCGGTGGCTCTCTTCCTTGTGGGGACGCTTTTTCTCCACCGCGGGCAACCACAGTTGAGCTAGCAGACGCACTGAGGTAACATCCACCACACGGTAATGCAAATGTGCCTCTATGTCGGGCATCCATTTCCTCAAAAACCGACGATCCGTATGCACGGAATTGCCGCACAGCGGTGAACTCATGGGCTTGGGGAGGTGTCGCTTGATGTAATCCAAAACCTGCTCTTCGGCTTGCTTGAGGCCGACCTGCGAACCTCTGACTGCCTTGGTCAGGCCGCTGCGGGCATGCATTTCTGAAACTGTTTTACCCATCAAGGCCAACACTTCAGCTGGCTGATGGATGACGATTTCAACTCCCTCGTCCAAGACATTCAGGTTGCCGTCGGTAACTATGGCAGCGATCTCCAAGATGTGGTCAACGTCATCGTCCAACCCTGTCATCTCCAAGTCAATCCAGACAAGCACTTACTGCAGGCTAGTCAATAAGATTGTTAATATCTACGAAGATGGCTGGCAAATAGGTCATCTATTTAAAAAATTTGGAGCCATAAAATGAACACCAGCCCCGCCCCAGCCGACACAGGCAACCCCGCTGCCGAAGCCGCAGCCATAGAAGCCATCAAGCAAACCAAAGCCCGCTACTTCCGCTTCATGGACACCAAGCAATGGGATGATTTTGCTCAAGTTTTTGCCGAGGACGCAGTAATGGACATGTCGGGTGAGTTGGAGCGCAACGGGGTGGACGGCTCAGCTGGCATTGTCCACGGGCGCAGCAACATCAAAAATTTCGTGAAAGATGCAGTTGACGCAGCCGTAACCACGCACCACGGGCACATGCCAGAGATCAACATCACAAGCCCCACTACAGCCGAAGGCATCTGGGCTATGTATGACTTGGTGGACTTCGGCCCAGACGCTGCCTTCAGGGGCTTACGAGGCTACGGGCACTACCACGAAACCTACACCAAGGGAGCCGACGGCACCTGGCGAATTCAGACCACCAAGCTGACTCGCTTGAGGATTGAAGCTCTGTAGCTGCCTGCTGCAAGTTGCTATAACTCGGAGCCTGCGGCGGCATCATCACCGCCATCATCGTCGCTGTCGTCGTCGTCTTGGGCCACTGAAGTCTCAGGCAGTCTGAAGCCAACCACAGCGCCGCCATAAGGATGGTTTCTGGCCCAGACTTTGCCACCATGTCGTTCCACGATTTGGCGGGTTATAGCCAAGCCCAAGCCTGAGCCGGGCTTGCCCTGAGCTTCAACCGACCGATAAAAGCGATCAAAAATTTTCTCCTGCTGGTCGGGGGGGATGCCGTCTCCGTGGTCGCGCACCTCCAGTTGCAGACCATCCACCCTTATCTCCACAGGCGCGGAGTCTGGGCTGAACTTAATCGCATTTTCCACTAGATTGCGCACAGCTCGCTCCAAAGCTCGGGCATAGCCTGTAACTTCAACCGGATTTTCCACTATGACCTCAATCTGGGGGCGGGTTTGCCCTCGTGCTCTGTCGGCAATATGTTCAGCTATTTCAGACAAGCTGACCAACTCACGCTCTTCTTCCCGATGCGGATCGGAGTTCAACTCAATCAACTCATCCACAAGCTTGGAAAACTCTACGATTTCATACTCCATGTCGGACAGCATCTCAACCCTGTCCTCAGGGTCTTTCACCATGTCTTTAGACAGCATCTCAATGTTGGCGCGAAGACTTGTGAGCGGGGTGCGCAACTCATGGCCCGCGTCGGCTATCAACTGCTGTTGCTGCTGGCGGGACAAATTCAGCGCCTCCAACATGCGATTGAAACTTTCCGCCAGCTGGGACACTTCGGCCCCACCCCCCACCTCCACAGGCGTGCTCAAATCCTGAGTTTGCGCAATACCTTCAGTGCGAACAGCCAGTTTTTCCACAGGCTTCATAATCCGGCGGCCCAAAAACCAGCCGATGACAGCCGTGGCGACGGTAACCACCAAGCTGATCAATAAAGTCCTGTAGAGCAGGTCGTTCAGGGCTTTGTCGGTCTCACTCAAATCTCGCCCGATCTGAGCCGCATACCCATCAGCCAGCTGAAAGGAGTAAACCCGCAGCCGCAAATCAGACAGGTCCTCCTCAGCCACAAACCGGCGATTGGAAAAACTAGCCGGTGCTTCCCCGAGGGCAATCTGAACGTCTCTTGGCTGCAGCGGTATGGGCTTCGCGCCGATCAGATACAACAAAACTTCCTCCTCTTTGCTGACCTGCGCCCAACTCTCATAAGGCACCAGAATTTGATTGTTGAGGGCAATCCAAAACCTGTTGGCCTGAGCGTTCTGCAAAGCAACAATGAACGACTCTTCTGTGATGCCAGCACTGGGGCCTAAAATGCTCTCCCTGAAACTCTCAGCGCGCTCCTCTAGAAAATTGTCAACTTCTTGGTGGATTTCTCGGCGGGCGCTTATATACCCCATCACCGAAGAAACTGCTACAGCAATGATCACCGCAGCTCCAAAAATCAGGGTGAGTTTAGAGCGAAGCTTGACCTGGCGGCGGTTTGGCTTGCTAGAAGAGTGAGCCCGTTGCTTGGGAGTTTTTTTGCTTGATGCCCGAGTTTTCGGCATTTTATTGATTGTATGGGAGGTTGGTTTTGCGCAGAAAACTGACTTTTTGCAATTGGCTGAGTCCGACCGACTGAGTTCTTTAGAGCCTTCTAGCGTGCTTTCTTCGGCTTGGTGCTTTCCGGCTCCTTGACGATGTAGCCCACTCCCCTGACCGTATGCAGCAGGCGAGGCAAGTCGTCTTCTTCCATTTTGCGGCGCAGATAGCCGACATGAACATCCAGGGATTTTGAGTTGGTGGAGAAGTCATAGCCCCAAATTCGCTCATAGATATCCGACCGCGACAACACCTTGCCGATATTGAAAACCAGCAGCTCCAAGAGATCAAACTCCGTTTTGGTGAGGTTGAGAAGTTGGTCACCCCGCCTAGCTTCCCTACTGGCCGGGTCAACGGTCAAGTCAGCCACCTGCATGGCAGCTGGTGCTTGGGCATCAGCTGAGTCTTCCGCGACGGTAACGCTGGTGCGGCGCAAAAGGGCTCTGATGCGGGCAAACATCTCTTCCAGAGAGAAGGGCTTGATCAGGTAGTCGTCGGCTCCGGCGTCTAGCCCCGCAACCCTGTCGCTGACTTCGTGGCGGGCTGTGATCACCAATATCGGTGTGCGGTTGCCCCGCTCCCGCAAATGCTTGCAGATGGCAATCCCGTTCATGTAGGGCATCATGATGTCCAGCACGATCAAGTCAAGGGGGTGCTCCACGACCATTTCCAAAGCTTCCGCGCCGTCCTTGGCTGAAAATATGGTGTGCTTTTCGTGCTTGAGTGCCCGCTCCAGGGACGACCTCACGCTGGGGTCGTCCTCTGCTATCAGGATTGTTGCCACAAATCATAGGTTAGAAAGGCTGTGGGGAATTTTCCTAGCAGAAAAGTAAAGCTACACAAAAGAAGTAGGCGGCTGGCCCTATCTGGCGCCGCCATCAAACTCCCACCCTGTGCAAAACCAGCAGATTTACGCCAAACTAGAAATATGGAAAAAACAATTCCCAAAATCATTTCAGTTGACGACCATGTTGTGGAGCCGCCCGACCTCTGGCTGGAGCGCATACCCAGCAAGTATCACGACCGCTGTCCCAGGGTGGAACGCGACCGAGCCGTTTTCAACTTTGAAGGCGGCGTTTTCAGCTACGAAAAAGGCACACCCGAAGGTGAATGGAGCGACTGGTGGCTCTATGACGACTTGGTTTACCCCTTCCCCAAGCTTTCTGCCGCCATCGGATTTGAGCCGCTCACGCTGACGCCCGTTACCTTTGATGAGATTCGTCCAGGCTGCTGGAAGCAAAAAGAACGCCTTGAAGACATGGACGCCAACCACGTGGAAGTGTCCATCTGTTTTCCAAACGTGCTGCCGCGCTTTTGCGGACAGGCTTTTTTGGAGCGTGAAGACAAGGAATTGGCTCTGCTTTGTGTGAAAGCCTATAACGACTGGATGATTGAGGAGTGGTGTGCCGGCATTGGTCAAGGTCGGCTGATTCCGCTGACGATAGTGCCGCTCTGGGATGCCAATCTAGCTGCTGAAGAAATTCACCGCTGCGCCAACAAGGGCAGTTATGCCATCTCCTTTTCTGAGAACCCTTACCATCTGGGGCTGCCGTCTGTCCATGACCCCAACCGGTTCTGGGATCCGCTTTTCTTGGCCTGCCAGGAGACAGGCACAGTCATCAACATGCATATTGGCTCATCTTCCAAGATGCCAGCTACTTCCCCTGATGCACCTTTTGCTGTCAGTTCCACGATTACCTTCTCAAACGCCATGGGGTCGATGTGCGATTTCGTTCTCTCTGGCGTGTTTGAGCGTTTTCCTGGCTTGAAGGTGGCTTACAGCGAGGGACAGGTTGGCTGGATGCCCTATGTCTTGGAACGCATGGACAAGCTGTGGGAGGAAAGAATCAACGATGACGATGGCATGTTCGGAGTGGACTTGCCAGAACCGCCCAGTTCTTACGTGCGCAACCATGTGTATGGCTGCATGTTTGACGACGAAGTCGGGCTGCGCAACCGGGACATCATCGGCATGGACCAAATCACTTTTGAAGTAGATTATCCCCACGCCGACAGCACCTTCCCGCACACCAAAAAAGTTGCGACTGAAATCGTGACCAAGGCTGGCTTGGATGACGAGGAAATCTACAAGCTGCTGCGTGGCAATGCCATTAAGTTGTACGGCTTGGAGAGGTGGGGCATCACCCACTAAGCCTCGCCTCAGGGACTTGCGGGCAGAGACACCTTCGGCTGGCGGGCTGGCACCCCTCCTATCGTTGGCACCCCTGCCCCCGCCTAAACTGGCAAAGCCCCCACTCGCAAAACTAAATATACTCCCGGCGGACTCGCTTGCCAATATCGCAGATTATTTCGTAGGGGATTGTGTCAACCCATTGGGCTACTTCAGAAGCTGTGATCTCTTCATCCCCTTGTTCTCCAATTAACATAACTTCATCACCAGGCTGAACTTCATAATTTGACGAGCCAGTTTCTGGAGCACCTTCAGGGCAGTCGGGCTTTGGAACTTCCACCATTAGTTGATCCATGGTTACAGCTCCAACCACCCGGTTTCGCTGGCCACCAATTAGAACTTCCCCACCCTTGAGCCCAAAGTCCCGCCTTACGCCGTCAGCGTAACCGATTGGGATCGTCGCCACAACTGCAGGGGTGTCAAAATGATGCAGCTGCCCGTAGGAAACACCTGCACCAGCCGACACTTCCTTTACAAACGAAACTTGAGAGCATAACTGCATCACAGGACGTAGTTGAGGAACTATTTCTCGGGCGACTTTGGGGATTTGGGCTTCAGGGGTTTGCTTCAGAGGTGAAATCCCATAGACGGCCAGACCTACTCGGACTAAGTCAAAATGTCCATGTTTCCGAGTCAGAAAAGTAGCTGAGTTAGCTGCATGCCTGAGTTTAGGACAAATACCATGCTGGCTCAAAACTGCTAAGAACTCTTCAAAGCGGCTGATTTGAATGTCGGTAAATGGGTTGTCCAGTTCATCTGCTGTGGCACAGTGAGTCCAGACACCCTCAAGCTCAACTTCAGGTTTATCTTCCAGGACTTGGGCTAGTTTCAGAGCATCGGCAGGGGTAGCCCCAACCCTGTGCATGCCAGTATCAACTTTTAGGTGAACTGGCATACTCTGACTTGTCGCAGCTGCGGTTACGGCTGCAGCCCCTGCGGGGGAATAGATTGTGGGGCGCAATTGGTGCGCTATGACCTCAACCATCTCGCGCGGGCGTGGCTCTGACAACAACAAGATTGGCGCTTCAATGCCTCCCTGCCGCAATTCCATCCCCTCTTCTATCAGAGCCACAGCCAGCCAGGTTGCGCCAGCCGCGACGGCTGTGCGAGCTACAGGCAGAGCTCCGTGCCCGTAGCCATCAGCTTTAACCACCACACAAAGCTGCGCAGGAGCTGCGAGCTCGGCCAGCAAGGCAACATTATGAGCTAATGCGCTCAGATCAATTTGGGCGCTGGTGGGTCGCATAGGGCTTTGGCGATATTAGACAGAGATTACTAGACAAACATTGCTAGACCGCGACAGCACGGCTGTAAACTTGTGATAACAAATCCGGTAAATCGCCAGCGACCAACCCGTGCGTTGCTCCTAGTTGGCTAGCCTGGCCGTGAAGTTGGGCCGCTAGACCAGCAGCCGCAAAAGCATTCAAGCCTTGGGCTGTCAAAGCGCCTATGACGCCAGCTAGAACGTCACCGGTGCCGGCGGTGGCAAGACGTTCATCACCAGCAGAATTCAGCAAAGCTTGACCATTGGGGTGGGCCACCACCGTTGTAGCCCCTTTGAGCAGCACAACAGCGCTGGTGTCTTGGGCTAACTTGCGACAAGCTTCCAGGCGGTCTTTGCCGGGGCGCTGCCCTGTGAGATATTCATACTCTTTGTCATGTGGCGTGAGGACAACATTCGGGTTGAAACGATGAGCGGGGTTGCGACTCAAAGCTTCAAGCGCTCCACCGTCTAAAATCAGCGTTTTCAAACCCTTGGCTGGGGAATCGTCAGGATTATTTGAGGCGTCATTGTCTGAGTCGTCACCGGGCATCTTGTCCACAAACCAGTCCAGCAGCACAGCAAGGTTATCCTTGGCAACTTTCGTAGGTGCCAACCCAGGGCCAACCACTGCTGAATGAAATCTTGCCGACTGGCTCAACTCTTGTTTCATGGGAGGTGCCCACTGTGTTTCAGGCAGAGCGGACTCCACTGCCTCAAGCGGCAACAAGCCCTGTGCTCCAAGCATTGCAGCTTTCACGCCAGGGGTGCTGACCCTCACATAACCCGCCCCCGCTCTGTAGGCAGCGCGAGCTGCAAGTGCTAAAGCTCCAGACATGCCAGGCGAACCTCCCACCAACCAGCAGGCTGCATTCCATTTATGAGCTTGAGGGCTGCGTCGGGGAAGTGAGGCTGCAAGATCTTGAGCTGTGAGCAAATGAGTCTTGGCTGAGGAAACATTCAGACCAATATGGGCCACTTTCAACTCACCGCAAAGCTCTTTGCCTGCCCCCAAAAGCTGACCGGGCTTTATGGCGCCAAAAGTAATCGTTACGTCGGCTTTGAGGGCTTCCCCCAACACCTCCCCTGTAACGCCGTGAACTCCTGAAGGGATATCGACAGCCAGGGTGGGCAGGTGCCCAGACAAGTCAGCTAGGCCGGGCGGCAAGACGTGGGGACGAGACAGACCCGTGCCATAGGCAGCATCAACAATCAAATCAAAATCAAGTTTGCCTGCCTGAGTTGTCGTGTCGGCTTGGCTGGTGGAGGCTTTGTCTTTTCCACCTGTGACAGCATCCACAAATACCACCTGAGCTCCCCATTGTCCAAGCCGCCTAGCTGCCGACCTGCCGTCATTGCCGTTGTTGCCTTTGCCCACCAGCACCAAAACTCTTTTGCCGTAGCAGTGGCCCAGCATTTGGCTAGCAACTTTAGCTGTGGCTTCTCCGGCTCGCTCAATGAGGCTTGCCAAAGCTTGTTCGGCTGAGCAGTTGTGCTGAGCTTGAAGTCCAGCCAGGGCAGCCTGATCTATGTCTGCCATCTCCTCTGGCGTCACGACCGCCACACCCATATCCGAAACCCTCATGGCACTTCAAGCTTGTCCAATCACAACCGCCAAGGCAACCTCCTGCGTGTGCGACAGGCTCACAAGCCAGTTCATCACGCCTACTTGCGCTTGTGCCCCAAGAGCTGAGCCGTGCAATACAACTTCAGGTGCCCCTGTGGAATTTCGCTGAATTTCAATGTCTTTGAATTTTAGACTTCCGATGCCTGCCTGAAGAGCCTTCATGACAGCTTCTTTGGCGGCAAAGCGGGCCGCCAGGACTGGCGCAGGGTCGGAATGTGAGTCAGCATAGTTTTGCTCAGCTTGGGTAAAAAGTCGTCCACGGATTGAAGGAGTGCGCTGCAACGCCAACCTGAACCGGTCTATGGCCACTACATCTGTCCCAAGGCACAGCATGAACTGCCTCCTAGTTTTTGCCCCTGTCCTTTGCTGTTGGGGTTCATCGTGCTCTTTTTCAGCCACTGCTATGCTCACAACTTTCAGCTGTCCCGCCAACGTTCAGAAAGAGTCACAATTGGCTCCATAAAGAGGTCTTCCACCGAAATTGTCTCCAGATGGCTGACGTCAAAATTCTTTTCAGTTTCTGTGACAGCACCCCAAAGAGCCTCATAGCGGTCTCGGTAACCCTTCAAGGCAGCAACCGCCTCCTGCGCTGGCAGGTAGTCTCGCAGTTTGACGTGGAGCAGTGTGATGGCTGTGGTCTGAGAGTTAAGCACTTCTGGCACCAAGATGATAGTTCGCTTGTCTCTTCGGCCACAGGTGAGAAAAACTCGCTGCTCCACCATAACTCTGTGCTTAGTCCCCCTCAAATCAGGGTCGGTGTCAACCTGGGATTTGATGCCCTCAGACACACCGGAACGACTAGTAATGGCCAGCTTGCCGTCCCTCAGCAAATAGCGAGTATGACCGCTGGTCTCCTCCACCGTCAAAGCCAGCGCCGAGAGTTCCCGCAGTGTTTCATAGGTGAGGGCCTCCCGGGAAGCGCCGGCTGCCAAAACCTCAACCACCAGCGGTGAAGCAGCCAAAGCCTCGTCTGTGCGGGTAATGCCAACTGTCACGGTTTTGGCTTGGTGACGGATGGCATCTATGGGCCGTGTCAGAGCTTCTATGCCTTCAGCCAAGGCAGTTGAAAATCTCTGCCACACCTTTTCAGGGGTGCCCACAGAACCAAACTCCTGCTGAAAACTGGACAAGCTTGTCAGACCCCCTGAGTATTTATATAAAGATGAGAGTTCAACAGCCAAGCTGGCGTCCACATAACCGTCATAACGCTGCTCGGCTAGGCCGTCAGCATAGATTTTCCCTTGGGCTGAGATGGGTTCGTGCGTCTCTTCCCAGTGTTTGGCCATTTTGGCTAACACCTCTGCAGGGTTGCTTTCGGTTGTGGACAAATCCGAAAGTGATTGCATATCTGCCAAGGCCTGCTCAATTGTCAGCTTGGTTTCGCGCAATGGGTCTGCCAAGGCATCAATCGTTAACGCCGCTTCATAGGCAAATAAGTGACCGGCCATCGCTGAGGACACAAAGCCCAGCTCGGGGCCCGCCACCGGCACCGATATTACATGGGCTCCCTTAGGGGCTGAAAATTTAATTCCGTCAGCAACGAAGACCACCGGGCAAGCTCTGTGGGCGCAGTAAATGGAAACTTCCTTGAAGATGTCTTCTACATTTGACCCCTCAATACCCGCTGCGCACACCAGAATAAGCGGTTCAGATGACAAGTCAATGTGTTTTTTGTCTTCTATGGAATCAACCGACACAGACTTGTAGCAGAGTTCAGAAAGCTTGATGCGCACCTCTTGGGCTGCAATTCGGTCGCGGCCGCTGCCTACTACAGCCAAGTCCCTGCGCTGGGTTGTGACTGTGCGAGCTGTTTGGCCAATCTTCTCGCGTCTTTCCAACAGAGTGGCCAAAGTGCTTGGCAAGGTAGCCAGGGCTTTGAGTTTTTGCTCGCGCCGATGCTGCCAGGTGCCTTGTTTATCTTGCGCCAGCAACTTGGCCGCAAGATGATCAACCATCTGAAAGGCCAACAAAGAACCGGCTGTTACCTGTGAATAAAACGCCTTGGTGGACGCCACACTCATCTCAATGTCGCGGCCATCTGAGGTGTACAGGACACAGTCAGCTTTATGCGATAAATCGCTGTTGCGTCGGTTGACGATTGCGACTACAGTGGCGCCTCTGGATTGAAGCAAGTCAACAGTGCGGTTGGTGTCGGTTGTAGTACCCGACTGGCTGATAGCCACGATTACGTGGTTTGACATGTTTGATTCCATGGCAAAACCCGATAACTCAGAGGCTGCCATGGCGCTTACCTCTGGAAGAGATGCACGGTGTGGAAAAGGCACCCTGCCCTGGGCAGGCGCATCACCCGAAGAAGACATACCACTTGGAAATGGCACGCCGCTTGTTTCAAAGCTTGCGCCAGCTTTGCTGAGTGCCTGGATTTCGTCATAGCATATTTCGGCAAAAGCTTTGGCTGCTATGGCAGCTGTGCCTTGACCGATAGCCACGATTTTTTCAACCTTGCCACCTTGAAAGAGTTCAGCAAGTACATTTTCTGGGCTGACTTGGCTTTGAAGTGTTTTGCTGACTGACAGCGGCGACTGTGATATCTCCTTTAGAAGATAGTGCGCGTGTTTGCCGCGGGTTACATCCCGCGTGGTTATTTCAGCTGTGATGATTTCAGATACTGTGCGGTTGCTGCCAAGGTTTGCTATGCCTTCAGTTTTGCCAGCGTTTTCAGTTGAAAGCATGACTGCTTCGCTGGCGTGTTTGACCGTATCTTTTCCACCACCAAGCCTGATGTATTTATTGGTTTGCTCCAAAATTCCATAAGGTTCGCTAGCCACCACAAAACTGTCATCCGCCAGACCCACATAAAGCGATTGCCCGCTGCCAAACACGGAAAGCAAAAGCTTGTCAGGATTGTCCAGTGAGCAAGCCGCCAACGCCGCCGAGCCTTCAAACTGCTCTACCGCTGTTGCAAAAGCCTGAGCCAAGTTGTCTGAGTTGTGGGCTGATTTGGAGATGAGTAGCGGCACAACTTTTGAGTCGGTTGTGACCCCTGTCGGGAATGCCAGATCATGGTTAGCCAAAAGCTCGCTGTGATTGTCTATATCGCCGTTGACCGCTGCTATCACCAAAGGACGAGATATGCCCGCTTCGGCGGGCCGACCACTTGCGGAGGTTGAATCTAGGGGATGAGCATTGGCTTGGGAAATTTCACCTAAGCTGGCCCAGCGGGTATGAGCCAACACTAAAGCATGCTCTTGTGCTATGGCCAGGCACTCACGCAAGTCCGAATCTGCGGATATGGCACGATACAGAGCTTGGGAGTTGTCCCCCAGTTTTCCGATGGTGGCCGCAACTTTATAGGTAAAACAGACAGTCGCTAAATCCGCCTGCAAACGTGCTGGCGTGCTGCGGGAACCCGCCTCCGCGCTAAAACGCACGCTGCCATTGGTGAATTGATCGTCATATTGGCGACTGAACAAACTGGTTGGGAGCTGCCCCGTCTCCAACCTAGGCAAAATTATGCTCAGCCCGGCGGAATCTCTGCCTCTGACTTCCAGGCGGTCCAACGCTGATAGGGCTGTTTGAATCGACAAAGCCGCCCCTAGTTGAAATTCTGACAAGCACTGCAATGTGTTGCTCTGTGAGGAGTTGCCCAGCAGCTTCAGCGCTTTATTGGCTGTTTGCAGTCGGTCATGGCGAATACTCCATAGGGCGTCCAGCAACTGGGGGTTTTCAAGTGCAGCAGGAATTAGGTTCTCAGCTTGACTCAGCCCGGCCGATAGCTCTGCTGCTAGCTCGGCATTATTAGCTAAGGCTGTGAAACCGGCCAACCCCGACAAAAGCAAATTTGCCTGCTGCGCCAAGTCGGCGGCTCGTGCCAACTCAACAGATTCTTGAAGCAAGTCGGCGTCCAAGGCGTTTGCATCGTCTGACAACTGTTGTAGCTGCTCAACTACCCCCTGGAGAAGTTGGCTAACCTGTTTGAGGTCTGGCGGGCGCAGGTTTGCAGAGCGGCGAATCTGAGCAAATATGCCGCACATCGTTTTAATTCTAGTTTTTCAGACAGACTTCCAAGGTCTAAGCCTGGCCTAAAGCTATTTATCCAAGCTTTGGGCCAGCGCAACAAGCTCCTTGGAAATATCATCCAGTAAATCTTGGCTTTGGGCTTCCACCATTATCCGAAGCACTCTCTCGGTGCCTGAAGCCCTCACCAAAACCCTCATTTCGTAATTGTCTTCTTGCTGCCAAAGCTCCATTTCCGGAGACATCCGCTGGGCTATCTCTTGAGGCTCCAAGTTGGTCTCTAGGTTGATCAGAATCTGCGGGACTTTCTCAAACACCGGCCAAATCTCCTGATTACGCCAAATAACGTCAAGCACATGCAGGGCTGTCAGCAGACCATCTCCTGTGTGGGCATGTTGTGGCATGATGATGTGACCCGACTGCTCACCGCCTAAAACCCAGCCGCCTTGCAACAATTTGTGCTGCACATTGCGGTCGCCCACTGGAACTTCCACCATTGCGACACCCCAGTCCTTTAGTTTTAAGCGCAGGCCCAAGTTGGCCATCGGCGTGATGACAACTCTTTTGTCAACCAGCTTTTTTGCCTGGAGATAACTGCTGGTCAAGATGGCAAGCATGTCGTCTCCATCCAGGAGACTTCCATCAGGCATGGCAGCTTCAACCAAGCCGCTTGTGTGAGCCTTTGTGATGATGCGTGACAACTCATCCTCAACGGCTTGGCTGGGCTTCAGCCCGGTTGGGTCAAACACCTTCAAGCCGTTGTCTGGATGCGGGTTGTGTGAAGCAGTAACAACCACACCGGTAGAGCCTCTTGACTTAGCCAAATGGGCAACCGCAGGAGTCGGAGCCACTCCCAGCCAAAGACATGACGCAGGCGCCTTTTTTTGGGCTGCCAGGAATCCCAGGCGAATGCCCTCAGCTAATTGAGGGCTGGATTGCCTAGAATCAAAACCTATAACTGTGCCTGTTTGCCATTTGGTTGCGATGGTATAGCCGAAGGCTATTGCGTCTGCAAAGTCAAGCTCTTCCGGCACGCGCCCACGCAGCCCATCTGTGCCAAAGCTAACCAGCGGCTCCTTCATGTCGCCGACTCCGCACTGGTCTGAAACAAGGACAGTCGGAAAGTGCTCAACAAGTCAACTTCAGCGGCTCAGCTATGACGGCTTTTGTTAAATGCACGATGTGTTTTGCCTCAGGCCTGGTACCCAAGGCAACAGCGACGTGCCGTGCATTAAAACCGTGCCTCGATTTCAATGAGTTGCCTGCGCATGTCATTATGATCTCGCTGCAGATCATCAATGTCCCTATTCGTCTCATCGATCCGGATGTTCGCCTGGTGAAAGCGGATTATAAATTCTTGGACGTCTTCGACCAGTTTCGCCAACTGGTTGCTTAACTCCAGCAGGTGACGTCTGGTGTGCTCAAAAGACCAGATCAGAAAACCGGGAATGGCACTGCCACATGTGACCGTTGCTACAAGCATGATTTACTTTTCTGTCCTTTCATAAATTGTACTGGTTTCACACGCCAGAAAAAAGTGCTTATGTCATAGCACAAACATAACACACAGGTGTTGCACGCTTGGAAACGCCAACTGGCACAGGCAGTCTAGATTGTTTCAGCAAAAGTCCTGCCGGGCTGGCACCACCCCATGAAACTTGAACTTGCTGGCCCCCCTGATGGCTGCGAAAACTTACCTCTTTGAATACTGAGGAGCTTTGCGGGCTTTCTTCAAGCCGTATTTCTTGGATTCTTTTTTGCGAGAATCGCGCGTGAGCATGCCCTTGCGCTTGAGTGGCTCTCGCAGGTCTTCGTCTAGCTCCACCAAACCCCTAGCAATCCCTAGGCGCAATGCACCGGCTTGGCCGGCAAAACCGCCTCCCGTTATGGTGGCGTCGATGTTGTATCGCTCGGTAAGTTCAACTTCTTGAAGCGGGCCCAGCACTTGAGACCTCAAGGAAGCCGAAACGAAGTATTCATCTAGCGGCCGCTGGTTGATGGCAATCTGGCCATCTCCGTGCCTGAATCGCACCCTAGCAACAGCTTGCTTGCGCCGACCGGTTGCCTGAATCAAGGGTTTTCCCATGCCGCTCACTTGACTGCCTCCTTCTTTTCTAGTCGGGCTTTAGCTCGGGACAAGTCCAGTGGTATTGGCTTTTGGGCGGCGTGTGGATGCTCAGTGCCAGCATATACTTTCAATTTCCCAATCATCTGCCTGCCAAGCCTGTTCTTGGGCAGCATCCCTTTGATAGTTCCACGGATAGCCTCTTCTGGCTTGTAGTTGAGTTGTTCTGCATAAGTGCGGCTCCTTATGCCACCTGGGTAGCCGGAGTGTCGCCAAATACGCTTTTTGGAAGCTTTATCGGAGGTGAGCACAACTTCGGAGGCATTAATTATGATGACATGATCACCACAGTCCAAATGAGGTGAAAAGAACGGCTTGTGCTTGCCGCGCAAGCGACTAGCGGCTTCGGTAGCCATACGACCGAGAACCAAGCCTGAAGCGTCAATCAGCCACCAGTTGCGCTGGATTTCATTTGCCTTGGGGCTTTGGGTTGTTTTCATCTTTGAGTTCTTGTAGGTGAGAAATTCTGGAGCCTTAAGTTTAGACTTACAAGGCTAGTTTCAGGCAAGCTGAATGAAACCTAACTGAAACATTGCCAAATCCACTGTCTAAACCCGGCCGGCACTTTTGGGCGCGAAGTCAACACCCAAAAGCACATTCTACAGGGAAAAACGCAAAATGGCTCAGCCACCTTTCCCCTGATGAGTCAGCTCAGTCCGGCGAGAAGAATTTCAGATGGCTGCTAACTCTTAGCATTCTGTAGTTCAGGCGGGGCTGCTCTTGCTAAGCATAGAAGGGGCTGCCCCTGCTATTTGCCGGCGGGTGGGATCATGCCAGTGGTGGAGCTCACTCCTCATTGTCGCTAGCGTAGCTCACCTCCCAGAGACATAGTCCCTGAGGCGGAGCTAGATTGCCTGCCGCCTGGCGATCTCTAGCTGCTATGACCTCCGATAACTGCTCTGGTGAACGACGCTGCAACCCGACTTCTACAAAGGTGCCAACCAGCGACCGCACCATCTGGTGGCAAAAGGCTGAGGCTGATATTTCCAAAATGACTTCTCTGATTTCAGTTGCTTCAGACCAACTGGAACTGAAAACCCGTCTGACTAGCGGCTCGTCTTTCGCCCGCCTGCAAAAGGAAGAAAAGTCATGCTCCCCGACAACTGACTGTGCGGCCCGGTTCATGGCTTCTAGATCTAATTCAGTCGGAACATGCCAGACAAATCTAGCTCGAAAAGGGTCTGGTTCAGGCTGATTCAAGATTCGGTAGCGATAAGTTCGCTTGGTGGCTGAACGGCGAGCGTCAAAATCCGCCGAAGCCCAAGCAGCTTGACGCACAGAAATCTCTGCCCCGCACATCTTGTTCAGAGAAGTCTTGAGTTCTTCTAAATTGACCAGGTCGGACGCAGGCATGGACAGCCCGCGTGGGCGCGCGACTGCGGGTGGGTCGGGCACGGGCAACTCAACCTCAAGGCTGACAACTTGCCCCCAAGCATGCACGCCAGCATCAGTGCGTCCGGCGCAAACCAAAAAAATTTCTTGCCTTAAAATGCGCTGGAGCGCCTCATTCAGCACGCCAGCAACTGTGCGGACGCCCGGGTTGAGGGCAAACCCTCTAAACCCAGTGCCGTCGTATGCTAAAAGCAGCCGTAGTTTGATGGTAAGTCGAGACCGAGGTGTTTGAGACCGGAGATGTAACGCAAGAAATTCGAACTTAGCTTGGGCAGGCGGTCAAACAAGCTCTATTCGCACCATAGGAGCTTTATCGCCCTGGCGTGGGCCTAGCTTGAGAATTCGTGTGTAACCACCCGGACGGTCAACATAGCGAGGGCCGATGTCTTCCATGAGCTTGTCAGCGATTTCGGTGTCATTCAGGTAGGCCAGAATCTGGCGATGGTTATGCAGCCCGCCTTTGCGTGCCTTGGTGATCATCCTTTCTGCGATGGGGCGCATGGCCTTGGCTTTGGCTTCTGTAGTAACAATGCCCTCAGCTGCTATCAAGGATGCCACCAAGTTGGCCATCATCAAACGCTGGTGGGAAGCGCTTTTTCCAAATCTTTTGCCCTTGCGTGGTTTGCCCTGCATGATTTTCTCCCTCTTTATCCTTGGATACCCAATTCAAGCAAACTCAATCTTTGCCAGCAAAAAACGCGTCTTCGTCATCTAGTTCGCTCTCGTCAAAATCAGTGCCGGAAGCGACTTCACTGCTATAGCTGCCACTGACTTCTCCGCTGTACTCTTCGCTGGATGAACTGTAACCATCACCGGACAGGTCTCCCACCCCAAAATCTTCCACTAGGGAAAGGTCGTACCTCGCCATAGCTTCTTTGACTTCCCTGAGGGATTTCTCTCCGAAGTTGGTAATTTTCAGCAATTGCTTGGGAGTTTGGGAAGCCAACTCCCCGATGGTGTTAATTTGCGCTCGGCGCAGACAGTTCTGGGCACGTTCCGAAAGGCGCAACTCTTCAATGGGGCGATTGTCGGGCTCCGAACTAGCTGCGACCAAGGCAGCCATGTGCTCAACTTGAACTTGGGGATATTCCTCTGAGATAGCTTCAATCACCCCCAATAGGGAAATCAAAGTTGAAGCCGCCGAAGCAATGGCGTCGCTGGGAGTGAGTGTTCTGTCAGTTGTTACATCCAAAATCAACTGGTCGTTCCCCCCGGAAGTTTCCTCCACCACGAAGGTCACCCTGCGAATTGGCGAAAAGATGGCATCAATTGGGATCACTCCTTCGGTGCTTTCAGAGCCAGCGTGCCCAGCCTGGCGATAACCCCTGCCTCTGGAAATCGTAACAAACCCCGACAAAACACAGCCGCTATTGACCGTTGCGATGTGAAGCTCGGGGTTGATGACTTCAATATCAGGGCTCTGAGCAAATATGCTGCCGGTAATGTCAGTTGGGCCATGCTCTTCAATCTCAATCTCTAACTCTTCAAAATCTTCAGGCACCTTGAGAACTAGGTCTTTCAGGTTTAAGACGATGTCACTGACATCCTCTGTAACACCTTCCACCACGCTGAATTCGTGAATGGCGCCATCTAGTTGGATTTGCGTCACCGCAGCGCCTGGGATGGACGACAAAAGAGTCCTGCGAAGAGAGTTGCCTAGGGTATGGCCAAAGCCTCTTTCCAAAGGCCCAATTAGAAATCGGCCTCTGGTGTCATTCTCTTCAAGAGTTTCAATTACTGGTCGGGAAAGAAGAAGCATCTTTACCTCGTGCTGTGTGTTGGGTTGTGGGGAACTGGATGGGATTCAGAAAACTGGGGTTCAAAGAACTCAGGGCTATTTGCTGTATAGCTCTACTATCAACTGCTCACGTGTTGGGGTGTCTATCTGGTCTCTGGTGGGAATTTGAGCCACGGACACAGACATTTTGTTGTCCTGGTGTGCCAGCCAAATTGGAACCGTGCGACTCAACATATCTAAATTCCAACGTATGGCCAACATGTCCTGAGATTTCTCGCGCAAAGCAACCACGTCGCCTTGCCTGACTCTGTAACTCGGCACATCCACACGGCTGCCATTGACTTCTATATGCCCATGACTGACAAACTGCCGGGCTTGCAAACGGGTGGAAGCCCAGCCTGCCCGGTACACAACATTGTCCAAGCGCAACTCCAAGAAGACCAACATATTTTCACCTGTTACGCCAGGGCGGCGATGGGCTTCTGCAAAGACTCGGCGGAACTGCCTCTCAGAAAGCCCATAAATGTAGCGGGTCTTCTGTTTTTCTTGAAGCTGAATCAAATATTCCGACTGGGTGCCACGGCGACGAGTGCGACCGTGCTCACCCGGCGGATAAGGGCGCTTTTCGCGAGCGGAGCGTTCTCCCTTGGTGTCCCAGATCTGAGCTCCCAGCCGACGGGCGATACGAGCTTTGGGGCCGATATAGCGAGCCATCTCACACCCTCCTTCTCTTGGGCGGACGACAGCCGTTGTGCGGCAGGGGGGTTACATCTTTGATGCCAGTTACTTCCAAACCGATGGCTTGAAGCGAGCGCAAAGCTGTCTCACGACCCGACCCCGGGCCACGCACCTGCACATCAACGCGCCTCATGCCATGCTCCATGGCGCGGCGTCCGGCGGTTTCAGCTGCCATCTGCGCAGCATAGGGGGTGGATTTGCGCGAACCACTGAAGCCAACGTTGCCCGCTGATGACCATGAGATTACATTTCCCTCTAGATCAGAAATGGTGATGATGGTGTTGTTGAAAGAACTCTTGATATGTGCAATGCCGTGAGGTATGTTTTTCAAGGCTTTGCGCCGAGAGCGACTGTCTCTTTTTGCCACTTATGACTCCTGGTTTGAACTGTGGGTTTTAGTGCGAACTGGGTCTGGTGCCCTGTCTGGGTCAGCCCTTCTTGAGAACCTTTTTCTTGCCGGCAACGGTCTTGCGAGGGCCTTTTCGGGTGCGAGCGTTGGTGTGGGTGCGTTGTCCCCGCACCGGCAGACCTCGGCGATGGCGCAATCCCTGGTATGAGCCCACTTCAACCTTGCGCTTGATTTTCTCCTGGATTTGACGACGGAGGTCGCCTTCAACAAAAAAGAACTCCCTTTCGGTGTCGTTAATCCACTCATCTACCTTGTTGCGAAGCTCCATGACCTCAGCATCTGATAGGTCGCGCACCCTGATGTTCTGGTCTATCTCTGTGGACTCACAGAGTTGCTCAGCAGTGCTCTTGCCGATGCCGTAAATGTAGGTCAGGGCAACTACCAGCCGTTTTTCTCTGGGAATGTCAACTCCAGCTATACGAGCCATCTCAACCTTGCCTTTGCTTGTGACGTGGATTGGAACAAATAACGCGCACCACTCCATGGCGACGGATTACTTTGCATTTGTCGCAGATTTTTTTTACGCTTGGGCGAACTTTCATTTTCTTGAATCTGGGTTGGTTGTGTTTGCGGGGGTCTGTGGTGCTGCTCTGGGTTTTTACTCTGGCGGAACTTCGTTCGCCTTGTAGCGGTAGGTTATGCGCCCACGCTCCAAGTCGTAGGGGGTCAACTCCACCTGCACCTTGTCACCAGGCAGGATACGGATGTAATGAACCCGCATTTTGCCCGAGATGTGCGCTAAAACTTCGTGCCCATTGTCAAACTTGACCTTGAACATCGCATTTGGGAGGGATTCCACGACTGTGCCTGTAAGCACAATGGCTTCTTCCTTAGGCTTGGACAGGGTAACGCCTCCCTAAATAATTTAGAGAATTCATTATATAGCTATCGTGCCGTAACTCAAAACTCAAAATAACTCCTTGGGTAATCTGGCTGCTCCAAGACGGTAATCCAACTGGCCTAAGACTTTTCCTGCTTCAGCAAAACTCTAAGGCTAACCTGACTTGCGTCAAATATTTCCTCAACAGCGGTTGCCAACCGTTTGAAGACTTCATCCTCAGACCCCAGACCATCAACTGTTTTCACAATACTGGCATCTTCATACCAACTGAGCAGCGGCTCGGTTTGCTCTTCGTAGAGGGCCAGCCGACGCGCAATTGACTCCTCGGTGTCGTCAGCCCTGTTGCGAAGCAACATGCGCTTGGTGACTTCAGCGATGGGGACGTCCAGATTGATGACTCCGTGGACTTGTTCCACAATGTCAGCCAACCTTTCGGCTTGAACAACCGTCCTGGGAAATCCATCTAGCAGCACGCCACGAGTTTGGACGTCCGCCTGGGCTACGCGCTCAGCCAAAATCTCACACATAGTATCATCTGAGACCAACTCCCCTGAATCCATGACCAGCTTGACCCGCAATCCCAGCGGAGAGTTGGACTCAGCCGCTTCCCGGAGCAGATCGCCGGTGGACACGTGCACCAGTCCAAATTTTTCACACAGCAGCAAGCTTTGGGTGCCCTTGCCCGAACCTTGGCGCCCCAAGACCACTAGGCAAGCGGGAATTTGGCTGCTCATTTCAAAAAGCCTTCGTAGTTGCGCATCATCAACTGGCTATCAATCTGCTTCATCGTTTCCAAACTGACGCCCACGGCAATCAGAATGGAAATCCCAGTGAAGCCAAAGATGCCCAAGTTTTGGTCGTGGATGAACTGGGCCAGCACAATCGCGGGAATGAGCGCAATGATGGCCAAAAACAACGCACCGGGCAAAGTAATCCTAGACAAAATTCGCGCCAGATAGCGCTCGGTTTGCGGGCCGGGGCGAATGCCGGGTATGAAACCTCCTTGGCGGCGCAAAGTGTCGGCCTGCTTCACCGGGTCAAAGGTGATAGCCGTGTAGAAATAGGCAAAACCGATAATCAACAAACCAAAGACCACTAGATAGACCGGGTCGCTAGGAGAAAGCAAATGGTCATTCACCCAGCGCTGCATGCTGGCTCCCCAGCCATCTGAGGGGAAGGCCACCACAACCAACTGCGGCAGATACAGCACAGAGCTGGCGAAGATGATCGGGATGACACCCGACTGGTTGACCTTTAAAGGAATGTAGGTGCTGCCACCAGCTGTCATTCTGCGCCCCACCACCCGCTTGGCGAACTGGACGGGAATGCGACGCTGTCCCTGCTCCACGAATACGATAGCCACCAGCAGCACCAGATACATGAAGACCACGCCCAGCAAGGCGCTCCAACCCGACTGGGTTCTGACAGTGGAAAGCTGGGCAGGCAAGCCGCTTACCACCGCTGCAAAAATAATCAAAGAAATGCCGTTGCCGATGCCCTTTTGGGTGATCAACTCTCCCATCCACATCAAAATGGCTGTGCCCGCAGTCAGAGTCAGAACCACTAGCGCCACCCTGGGCGGCGTGAATTCTGGCAGCAAGTCGGGAATGCCGGTTTGAGTCAGCCCGCCGCCGCCGTTATGGAACAAAAATGCCAGACTGGTTGACTGAACCAAGGCAATGCCGATGGTGATATAGCGAGTCCACTGGTTGATCTTGCGCTGCCCAATAGCCCCCTGTTGCTGCCACTGCTCAATTCTGGGCACCACCACAGCCAGCACCTGCATAATGATGGAGGCAGTGATATAGGGGATTACGCCCAGCGAAAAGATAGCAAACTGTGTCAGGGCTCCACCGCTGAACAACCTGAGGAAAGCCAACACGCCGGCTTGCTCAGCTTCGTCTTGAAGTGGGCGCAGGGCTGCGTAGTTGATGCCCGGAGCTGGAATGAAGGAACCGATGCGGTAGATGACCAGCATGCCCACCACAAACAGCAGTTTGTTGCGCAGGTCGGGAATTTTCCCGATGTTGCCTATATTTCTTATAACTTGGGTCATGGACTAGCGTTGCCTAGGGATCATGAGCGTCAGGGAAACTTGGTTCACTAGCGGTGATTCACTAGCGGTTGGTCAGAGCGTTGCCCCGGGCTGGGGGACGGCGGTCACCCCAAGGCTTGGGCAGAATTTCTATGCTGCCGCCGGCTGCGGTAATAGCTGAGCTAGCTGATTCGGAAAAAGCATGAGCTGAGACTTTGACTGCTCGGTTGATTTCCCCCTGGCCCAGAATTTTCACCAATACTGGCTTTGACTTGGACAGCTTCAACAAACCGGCGTCGACCAGCACCTCAGGTGTGATTTCGGCTTCTGCAAGTTGATCGATGGCACCTAGGTTGACGGCTTTGTATTCCACCCGGAACGGGTTGTTGAAGCCACGCAGCTTTGGCAGACGCCGGTTCAACGGCATTTGACCGCCTTCAAAGCCGGCTGGAAGGCTGCCGCGAGCTCGCTGCCCCTTCATGCCTCGCCCGGCGGTTTTGCCGCGTCTGCCGCCGATGCCTCGTCCGACTCGAATAGCCCGGCGCTTGGAATTAGGTGGTGGGGTTAGATCGTGTATTTTCATAGCTGAGACTGGGTGTTTCTCCTAGGATTATGCTTCCGCTTTGGATTGCTCTTCAAACTTTACGAGGTGCCTGACCGCCCTCAGCATACCTCGAATTTCGGGACGGTCGGGCAGGGTATTTTGCTTGCCGATCCGACCCAGACCCAAGGCCCGCAAGGTGCCTTTGTGCTTAGGCTTGGCTCCGATGGCTGAGCGAACCTGAGTTACCTTTAGATAGCTTTCACTCATTGTCTGGTCCCTGCTGTCCCGAGGCCATAGCTAGAAACTCTCTTTCAGATTCCTGATAGCTCTTCCAGAGCGCAGCCGGCACAAAATCTTCTGGATACAAGCCTCTGAGTTCGGCCACTTCGTCTGGTCGCTTGAGAGACTTCAGACCTTCAATGGTGGAACGCGCCATGTTGATGTAGTTGGGCGACCCCAGCGATTTGCAGAGTACGTCGTGAATGCCAGCCTCTTCCAGAATAACGCGAGCGGCGCCGCCTGCTATGACCCCAGTTCCAGGAGAAGCCGGCCGCAGCATCACCTGACCAGCACCCCACCTGCCAATGATGGGGTGGATGATGGTATTGCCCGCCAGCGGAACTCTAAACAGATTGCGCTTGGCATCTTCGGTGCCTTTTTGAATGGCCAGTGGGACTTCCTTGGCTTTGCCGTAACCCAGCCCGACTCGGCCAGCTCCATCTCCCACTACCACCAGTGCTGTGAATGAAAACCGGCGACCGCCCTTGACAACTTTAGCCACGCGATTGATGTTGATCACGCGCGACTCCCTGAGGGGTGCCTTGCCCGGCACTGCTTCGTTGCTAACCATCTCGGCTGTTTCCTGTCTGTTGGTGAGTTGTGTGTTGGGTCATTAGAATTTCAGTCCGTCTCGTCTGGCGGCTTCGGCAAAAGCAGCTACTCGCCCATGAAACTTATAGCCTCCCCTGTCAAAAATCACTTCTGTAACACCGGCAGCGGCGGCTCTTTCAGCCAGCAGCGAGCCAGCAGCTTTAGCGCCTTCTACTTTGCCGGCTTCGCTGGAACGAAGTGCGGCTTCGGTGGTAGACACCGACACCAGAGTGTGTCCAACGATGTCATCGATAATCTGTGCGCTGATGTGCTTGGAAGAGCGAAACACTGCCAGCCGTGGACGAGCCTGCGTGCCACGCAACTTTTTGCGAATTCGCCTGTGGCGGCGCAATCTGGCTGCTCTTCTGTTAAATCTGCTCATTTGGTTGGCCCTTGGGGTTGCTTTGCGACGGTTTTGCTGTGTTACTTGGCTGCTTTGCCAGCCTTGCGGGCGATGTGTTCGCCGGCATAACGAATACCCTTACCCTTGTAAGGTTCGGGTTTACGCAGGTCACGGATTGAAGCAGCTATCTGTCCAACTGCCTGCTTATCAGCTCCTTTGACCTTGATGTTGGTAGGGGAGGAAACCTCAAAAGAAATTCCTTCGGGGGCTTCCACCTGCACTGGGTGGCTGAAACCCAATTGAAGTTCCAGTTTGTTTGATCCCTGGGCCTGGGCTCTGTAGCCAACTCCTACAATCTCTAACTCCTTCACAAAACCCTGACTCACCCCCACGACCATGTTGTTCAACAAGGAGCGAGACAAGCCGTGCAAGGACCTCGACTGGCGTTCGTCGCTGTCACGCTCCACGAGCACAACGCCTTCTTCAACCTTGACTGAGACTGGCGCTGGGAGATCCCACTCCAAAGTGCCGTTGGCGCCGCTGACGGTTACTTTGCGATCGCGGGACACTTCAAATTTCACGCCTGAGGGCAAAGTGATGGGTTCTTTTCCGATCCGAGACATCGTGTTGGCCTTTCGCTGTTTACCTTTCTTTGTTTAATGATTTTTTGTCTTATGGTGGCAGAGCACTTCACCAGACATGGCAGAGCACTTCACCGCCCAGCTTACGGCGACGGGCTTCCTTGTCGGTCATGAGACCGCGGCTGGTGGAAAGCACGGCAACTCCCAGTCCTCCCAACACCCGCGGGGCTGTGGCAGCCTTGGAATAGACCCGCAAGCCTGGCTTTGAGATACGGCGCAAGCCGGTGATCACACGCTCCCGGCGGGGAGAATACTTCAAGTCAATGGTCAGCTTGATAGCAGCTTGGCCCGGTTGGCTTGAGACGTTGAAATCAGAAATGTAACCCTCCTGCTTGAGAATCTTGGCCAACTCCACCTTAAGCTTGGACGAAGGCATGGAAACATCATCGTGCATGGCCAGGTTGGCATTGCGGATGCGAGTGAGCATATCGGCTACGGGATCTGTCATTACCATGTCAGCACCTACCAACTAGCTTTGGTGACGCCGGGGATTTCGCCAGCGTGCACCATCTCACGCAGGCAAATTCGGCACAGGTTGAACTTGCGGTATACCGCCTTGGGGCGACCACAGCGTTGACACCTGGTGTAGCTGCGAACCTTGTATTTTGGCTTTCTCTGCTGTTTTTGGATGAGGGCTTTTCTAGCCATTATTTCTCCTAGTGGCTATGTTTATGTAGCTGTGTTTGTGTAGTTATCTCTTGAAGGGGAAACCGAACGCTGCCAGCAAGGCGTGGCCATGTTCATCGTTGGCGGCTGACGTGACTATGGTGATGTCCATCCCGCGCACAGAATCCACGTCATCAAAGCTAATCTCGGGGAAAATGAGCTGCTCGGTAACGCCAAATGTATAGTTGCCATGCCCGTCAAAGGAATTCTTGGGCAAACCCCTGAAATCCCGAATTCTGGGAATGGCAAAGCTGACCAGCCGATCAAAGAATTCCCACATGCGCTCACCGCGCAAGGTTACCTTGACTCCGATAGGGTTGCCTTCGCGCAAACGGAAATTGGAAATGGACTTCTTGGCTCTAGTAACGATTGGTTTTTGACCTGAAATCTTCTCCAAGTCGGCTTGGGCGCCCTCTAGCAACTTGGCTTGAGTTGTAGCTTCGCCCACCCCTACATTCAAGACTATCTTCTCCAGGCGCGGCACAATCATTATGTTGGTCAGCCCCAACTCCTTGAGCAGTTGGGGGCGCACCTCGGTGATGTATCGGTGCTTTAGACGGGCTTGCGGGGTTGTCATGGCAAATCTGCTCCTGTGCGCTTGCAGATACGAATTTTTTTGCCGTCAGGCGACATGCGAAAACCGACCCGTGTGGGTTTGTTGTCATCAGGGCTTATGACCGCCAGACGTGAAACGGGAATAGGCATGTCCTTGTCAATGATGCCACCTTGCATGACGCCTTGTCGGTTGGGTTTTTGGTGCTTGCGTGCCACGTTCAGCCCATCTACCAAAGCTGTGCCTTGTTTGGGCATGACCGCTGAAACCGTGCCTTCCTTGCCGCGGTCTTTGCCTGACAGCACCGTTACCCGATCGCCTTTGCGAATCTTGGCCATTACAGAACCTCCGGGGCTAAAGAAACTATGCGCATGAAGCGCTTGTCGCGCAATTCTCGGCCGACGGGGCCAAAGATACGGGTGCCCCTAGGCTGGTTTTGCTCGTTCACCAAAACGGCTGCATTTTCATCAAAACGGACATAACTTCCGTCGGTGCGACGGGACTCTTTGCGGGTGCGGACTACTACGCAGCGCACTACATCGCCCTTTTTGACAGCAGCCCCGGGCAGGGCGCTTTTGACGGTTGCCACGAAGATATCGCCAATTGATGCGTAGCGACGGTGTGAACCGCCGAGCACCCTAATGCAAAGCACCTCTCGGGCTCCTGAATTATCGGCAACTCTAAGTCGCGACTCTTGCTGAATCATGGATTTTCTAGTTTGGTGGGTTGGTGGTGAAACTCGGTGGAAACTCTGGTTGGGACCGGGGGTTAGCGGGCTCGCTCCACTACTTCCAGGATGCGCCAACGCTTTAGCTTTGACAAGGGGCGAGTTTCTTGAATACGCACCCTGTCTCCTACCGCGAGGTCGTTGTGGGGGTCGTGAACGTAAAGACGGCCACGCCTAGTAACGATTTTCTTATAGCGGTAGTGGCGGACTCGGTCGGTGGTTTCTATCACTGCTGTTTTATCCATTGCATTTGAAATGACTTTGCCTTCACGGACTCGCCGTTTGTTGGGGCGCTTTTCAGTGCCGCTGGATGTAGTTATGTCTGTCATGGAGTGGTTTCGCTAACTTGGTGGGTAAATCGGGCTTTCTTGAAAGTCTTACTGTGCTGGCGTCTCAGGCTGGTTCGCCGCCGAAGCAGTCGTGGCCACCGCCTCAGCCGCCATCATTGCCTCTGTCTCAGAGGCCACTACTGACTTGGCGGCCTCTGCCGCCTCAGCTTGATCAATTTCTCTGCTGCGCAACTCGGTAAGCAGTCGCGCTACTTCTTTTTTGGTCTGCTTGATCAAGGAATGGTTATCAAGCTGGCCAATTACGCTTTGAAAGCGAAGGTTGAACAGGTCATCCTTGGCCTCGTCCAACATCTCTGTGAGTTCAACTTCGTTCAACTCGCTGAGTCTTTTTGATTTTGCCATGATATCTTGGGTTTCTGCTTCTAGAAGATGGAGGAGCGCTCCACAAACTTAGCCTTAATGGGAAGTTTCTGAATAGCTCGGTCAATGGCTGCCTTGGCTATTTCTCGGTCGGAATAGGAAAGCTCAAACATGATTCGGCCCGGCTTCACCACAGCTACCCACTTCTCCGGATTGCCCTTGCCCGAGCCCATCCGAGTTTCGGCCGGCTTTTGCGTGACTGGTTTGTCTGGAAAAATATTGATCCAAACCTTTCCACCACGGCGCACATGGCGAGTCATGGCAACACGAGCTGCTTCAATCTGGCGAGCTGTAATCCAACCTGGTCCTAAAGCTTGAATGCCGTAGTCTCCGAAAACCAGCTTATTGCCGCCTTTGGCAGTGCCGCGCATGCGACCGCGATGGTGCTTGCGGTGTTTAACTTTTTTAGGCATCAACATGGCGGTTTTCCTTGTCTCTTTTCCTCGTCTAGTAGTTGGGCTGTATTAGTCATCAGGCCTGAAATTCAGCGCTCCGCCATCGCGTCGCTCACGGGCAGCAGCTCTTTCAATCTCTTCTTCTTGCTCAAGCAGACGTTCAAATTCGTCATCGGTCCGTCCGACCAGTGGGGCCAGGTTTTCGGTCTCTGATTCACCTGGAGTGTAGCCGTAGGCGGAATCGGCTGGTTGAGGCTGGCTGGTGGCAGAGGTCACCACGTGGCTGCCGGGTTCGCCAGCCGCCATGGCTGCTTCACGAGAAATTTTCTCGGCAGAAGCAATTTTGTAGGGCAAAATCTCGCCTTTGTAAATCCAGACCTTGACGCCGATGCGCCCGTAGGTGGTGTGTGCCTCACGGAAACCATAGTCAATGTCGGCGCGCAGGGTATGCAGGGGAACTCGTCCCTCGCGATACCATTCTGTGCGGGCCATTTCCGAGCCTCCCAACCTGCCAGAGCATTGGACGCGGATGCCAAGCGCTCCAGCTTTTTGGGCATTCTGGATAGCCCGCTTCATGGCACGCCTGAAAGCTACACGTCCGACTAACTGGTCGGCTATCCCCTGTGCAATGAGAGCAGCATCAAATTCGGGCTGCTTAATCTCTTGGATATTTAGCTGAACTTGCGAATTGCCCGCAATGGTTGTGAGCGCAGTTCGAAGTTGGTCGGCTTCGCTGCCCTTGCGCCCGATAACGATGCCTGGGCGTGCTGTGTGAATCTCAATTCTTATGCGGTCGCGGGTGCGCTCAACTTCTATGCGGCTTATGGCTGCATGCGGCAGGCGTTTCATGATGTGGGAGCGAATTTTCCAATCTTCCACCACATACCTGGCATATTCGCCCCGCGTAGCAAACCAGCGAGACTTCCAGTCGGTGGTAACTCCCAGGCGGAATCCGTACGGATTGACTTTTTGTCCCATATCTATTAGTCCTGCTTGTTGTCTTGGTCGGAATTGGAGGAAGTGGCTGGATCTGCTTCAGCGACGGTGGCGGTCTCAGCGGCAGCTTCGGAATCCTGAAGTGCTTCTTCAGCCTCTACGACAGCTTCCGCTTCTGGTTCGTCGGACATATTTTCACCAGCTGTGTCCATCTCGTCCTTCGCGCCTGGTGTGTCTTCTTCATCCGCCATCTCTGCCTCGGTCGTTTCTGTGACAGTTGCTTCAACCGCAGCATCCTCAGCTGCGGTATCTCCGGCTGCGGTCTCTTCGGGCACAACCTCTTCAGCCTGAGAGCCAACATCGGAAAGCTCACCATCTGGAGTTGTGTCTTCAGCAGCTTCTTCAATGCCAGCCGAAGCCTGGCTAGCTGCCACACGCCGGCGCCGGTCAGCAACTGCCGCGGTTGAACGATGAGAGGCGCGTTCAGACCGGTCTAGCAATTCTTCCGGGGTGTAACGGCTCAGCACCACCGTAACATGGCAGGTGCGTTTGCGAATTCGAGTGGCTCTGCCGCGCGCTCGGGGGCGCCAGCGCTTCAAGGTCGGCCCTTCATTGGCAAAACATTGGCTCACAAACAACTCTTCGGAGTCAAGTCCTTCATTGTGCTCGGCATTAGAGGCAGCCGAATGCAAACACTTGAGAATTTCATCGGCAGCGCCTCGGTCGCAAAAAGTCAGAATTTCTACCGCTTCGTCAAAGGGCTTGCCTTGAATTAGCTGCAGCACAGCACGGGCTTTGAAGGCTGACATGCGGATGGTGCGCAGTTTGGCTTTTGAGCCGGTGCGTTCAGGGGGCGAAAGGATGCTCATCGTCTTGTGTTAGCGGCTTGTTTGTCCCGGGTGGGAGCGGAATGTGCGGGTGGGAGCAAACTCGCCCAGCTTGTGCCCCACCATTGACTCGGTGATATAGATAGTCACATGGCGGCGACCGTCATGGACAGCGATGTTGTGCCCTACCATGTCAGGGATGATAGTTGACCGTCTTGACCAAGTCTTGATGACCTTCTTATCGCCTGAGGCATTCAACTCATCTACTTTTTTCAGAAGATGGGTATCCACGAATGGACCCTTCTTCAGACTTCTTGCCATGTTTGTATCTCCTGTGCTTTGGCTAGCGGGGTGTTTTGCTGGTGGGAATATTTACTGACGGGGTTTGCAGGCGGATGCTTACTGATGGGCATTCTCGGGCTGACATTTATTGACGGGACCGGCGACGGCGCACGATCAGGTCGGAAGATTTCTTCTTTTTGTTTCGGGTGCGACCTTCGGGTTTGCCCCAAGGCGAGACGGGATGACGTCCTCCCGAGCTCTTGCCTTCCCCGCCGCCCAGAGGGTGGTCAATCGGATTCATGGCAACTCCACGGGTTTGCGGGCGCACTCCCTTCCAGCGGTTTCGTCCAGCTTTTCCAACCTTCAGCAACTCATGTTCAGAGTTGCCAATTGTGCCAACTGTGGCCCGGCAGTCCAACGGAACTCGCCTCATCTCGCTGCTCGGCAAACGCAAAGTAGCGTACTTGCCCTCTTTGGCCATCAGTTGAACGCTGGCTCCAGCACTGCGGGCCAACTTAGCGCCTCCCTCCGGCACCAACTCCACATTGTGGACCACCGTGCCAGTAGGAATGTAGCGCAACTGCAGCGCGTTGCCAGGGCGAATTTCCGCACCTTGTCCCGAGCGCAGCACATCGCCCACCGCTACACCCTGAGGTGCCAGAATGTAGCGCTTTTCGCCATCGTGGTAATGCAGCAAAGCAATGCGGCACGTGCGATTCGGGTCGTATTCGATGGACGCCACCGTTGCCGGGATGCCGTCTTTGTTGCGTCGGAAATCAACGATTCGATAACGGCGACTGTGCCCGCCACCTTTGTGTCGGGCAGTCTTGCGTCCCAAATTGTTGCGTCCACCGGTTGACTTGCGCGGAGCCAGCAACGGCTTATGCGGCTTAGTACTGGTAAGCTCCGAAAAATCGTAAGCTGTCTGGAAGCGCCTAGCAGGGCTGGTCGGGTTCCGTCTCTTCATGGCCATATCGTCTATGCCTCAATTCCTGTCAATGCCCTGCACTCCATCAATCCCTAAAGGTCAAACATCTGGATGCTGTCTTCTTCGTGCAGCTTGACGATAGCTCGTTTGGTGCTGCGCTTTTGCCCATAACTGAAATTTCGACGGTTGCGAACTCGCTTGCCTTTGCGCCTGAGGGTGTTGACCTTGAGAACCCTGACGTTGAAGATTTGTTCCACCGCGTCTTTGATCTCAGGTTTGGTGGCATTCGGGTGAACACGAAAAGTGTAAACACCCTCCTCAATGAGGCCATATGACTTCTCACTCAAAATGGGAGAGATAATGACGTCGCGTGGGTCTTTCATGAAGAGACCTCTTGCGCTGCCTTAACGTCTTGCGCTGCATCAATGTCGGAGTTCTCGGAATCAGAAGCCTCAGCCTGGGTATCCACGACGTCGTCCGTGGTGTTATCCGCCGATGAGTTTGAGCTCGTGCCTGGCAGCGAATCCAGCGTAAACACAACCTTGTCGTTGACCATGACGTCATAACAATTGAGTTGGTCAGCAGCTAGCAGATGAACACGATCCAGATTTTGAAAACTCAGCCAGCTATTTCGATGTTCGTCGCCTCTGGGGAGCACAATTAGCACCTTCACCCACTCGCCGGCGCCTAAAGCTTCTAGACGTCTTGCGGCTTCCTTCGTTCTGGGTGCTTCAAAACTCCAGTCGTTCACCACCATCACATCTTCATTGGCAGCTCTGTCTGAAAGAGCCGAATGAAGTGCCAAGCGAACCATCTTTTTGGGTGTGCGCTGCTTGTAGCTGCGCGGTTTGGGACCATGCGCAACCCCACCCCCTCGCCACTGAGGAGACCTAGTAGAGCCGTGGCGAGCCCGCCCGGTTCCCTTTTGGCGCCAAGGTTTGGCTCCGCCACCCCGAACTTCAGACCGTGTGAGTGTATGGTGGGTGCCTTGCCTGCGGGCACCTAACTGCGCGGTTACAACTTGGTGCATTACCCCAACATTTGGGGTTATGCCGAAAATGTCTTGATTTAGGCTGGTTTCTCCCACGGCTTCACCGGTGTGTGAATCCCTGATGGTGACTTGTAGCTCGGCTGTGGAAGCTGACATTTTCTAGCCTTCTTTGACCGCGTTGCGGATTACCACAACGCCTCCCTTGGGGCCTGGAACCGAGCCTCTGACCAGCAACAGCTCTCGCTCGGCATCAGCTTCCACCACCTTGAGGTTTAACGTGGTGACTTTTTCTGCGCCCATGCGACCTGGCATCTTCTTACCTTGAAAAATTCTGGACGGCGTAGCGCATTGGCCGACAGCACCGGGCTTGCGATGGACTTTATGCGCCCCATGCGATGCGCCTTGACCCTTGAAACCATGCCGCTTCATAGTGCCAGCAAAACCCTTGCCCTTGCTAACCGCCGTAACATCAACTTTCTCACCCGCCTCTAAAATATCCACCCCAATTTCTTGACCCACCTTATATTCGCTCACATCACCTAGACGCAACTCCAGCAAACCAACACCCGGCTCAACCCCAGCTTTCTCAAAATGGCCTAACTGGGGCTGGGTACACTTTTGTGGCTGCCGCTTGCCCCAAGTGATTTGAAGAGCGCTGTAGCCATTATCTTCGGGGCGTTTCACCTGGACTACCCTGCAAGGCGAAACTTCCAGCACGGTGACAGGCGTGACGCGGTTGTCAGCATCCCAGACTTGGGTCATGCCCAGTTTTTTGCCTACGATGGCTTTGGTGATCATTGGTTTGTGGCTTTGTGCTGGTTTCTTTTAGTGGATTTTTGGGATTTTTTTGCTGTTTTCGGGGCGCAGTTGCGACACCATTCAGAATGTAACCCTTGAGGCGCTTCTAGCACGCTCTGCTCAATCGCCCTGCTTGTACCCCAGTTGACCACTGAGTGGGTGTCTTGGAATTCAGGGGTTTTCGCGCAGAGCCTTGATGATGCGCCCCGTGGTTCCCAGACAAAGTTAATTTTTGCCGGGGCCTTCGGGGACATTCAGATGGAGCGTAAAGACTGGTTTACCTTTAAGGCAATCCAATCAGACCCGAAAAACTATCTTAGCTTGTCATTACTATTTTCACACATCAAAATTCCTTGAATTTAAATCTCAGGCCAGCGCAGTGACTCAAACTCGTTGAATCTTGATTTCAATATCTACGCCAGCTGGCAAATCCAGCCGTTGAAGCGAATCCACCGTCTTGGGCGTTGGATTCAAGATATCCAGCAACCGCTTGTGAATGCGCATCTCAAAATGCTCACGGCTGTCTTTGTCTTTATGCGGAGAGCGAATGACTGTGAAGCGGTGCTTTTCAGTTGGCAGCGGGACAGGGCCACGCACCTCGGCTTGCGTTCGCTTGACCGTCTCCACTATTTTCTTAGTGGACTGGTCTATCACCTCATGGTCGTAGGCCTTGAGGCGAATTCGAATCTTTTGACTTTCAGCCATTTTTCTCGTTCAGCAGAAGGGGTGGGTGTGGGGTTAGTGTGTGATTTTGGTGACGGCGCCGGCGCCGACGGTGCGTCCGCCTTCTCTTATAGCGAAACGCAGGCCTTCGTCCATGGC
>JAPYNY010000086.1 GCA_028283145.1 Candidatus Hopanoidivorans cymbastelae | reverse complement strand
CATTAACAGGTAAGACACCTGCTACCAACAACAAGGAGTAACTATGGAACTCATTGCCGTTCTGCACCCAGACCATGAAGAGGGCGGTTTTTGGGCTGAGGTCCCCGGGCTACCGGGGTGCGTCTCACAAGGAGACACTTTGGAAGAGACTCTATGGAACATTGCTGAAGCAGCGCAAGGCGTTGTTGAAAGTTCCACCGAGTTGTATTTTGACGGTGAGTTCGCTGAATTCCCTGAATCGCCTGCTAAATCCTTAGACGATGAAGAAGCATCTAGTTTTGATTACTGGCATGCGGTACTGCATAATTTCCTTGCAATCAAGAGGGACGTGGAACTGAAGGGGCAAAACAAGCGCATTGCACCTAGCAGACCATACTCCAGTCCTTCCCCCAGTCTTGAACGTCTTATGCGTAATTTGGAGGCGTGCCTTCAAGGGACGTCTTCTTCATCTTTAAATTTCGAACCTGTAAGTGTATGAAAATCGTCAGCGGAAAGAGAATTCGCGAACTTGTTGAAAACAAGGGGTGGGCATTTGTCAGAACCACTGGAAGCCATCAGATTTACAGAACTCCACAACATTTCAAAGACCAGAGGACAATATCAATTCCAATTCATGGGAACAAGGATTTGAAAAGAGGAACACAAGCAAGACTGATGAAGCAAGCCAAAATAGAGGATTCAGAGCTTTAGTCAGCCCTTCATTGATTTCCGTTCCAGTGTACCAGCTTTCAAGGTTGAGGAACTGTTTCTCCAAGTTGTCCGAGGAACTGTTGGCAATTGCAACAAGCACCACGCAGACCGTTGTGGCTATCAACACTAGATCTGCGATGACGATCAGAGTCTGAAGGGTGATGCCCTATTCTAAAGCTGGGAACCCCCTAGGATCAGCTATACCCGACAAGCTATACCCGACACTTGCTGGATAAACCTCTGCTCACCGGCTGCACGCACATCTAAACTTGGCGGATTAACAAGACTGCAGCAGCCACCGCTATTTGCTTGTAGCTGGCACTCCACTTCTGCAACTGGCTCTCGACGTAAAGCTTTTAGCAACCTTCCACCAGTGTGCAGCCAGTTCTTATCAGGTTGAGTGCCCCTGCCAGCATTTCATAGCTGCTGGATTCAACCCCTAAGTGATTGCCCGCACAAGTGTGCCAACAGCTAGGGCTTGCCCAAGCAGCACCACAACTAGCTGCCCCAGCAACAAGCTGATAATATGCCCGATAACTAAGCACTAGTGTGGTGCTGTCAGGTAAACCCTGCTAGGCTTTGAATCGGGTTGTAATTGGTTTTATAGAAGGAATACATATTGGTTCCTTTAGTTGTAGCTGTAGTGGATGGTTTGGTTGTGAGGGCTCATAGCAGTCGTTTCCTTGTGTGCTTGGCTGTACCTGTCGCTACCGGGGCCCTTAGCCTAATCAGCCCAGCACGCAAGAAATTGGCGTTTATGGGCTGTGTAGGCTGCTGGTGTCAGGTGGTTATAAGCAGGAACGCGCAGTTCAGCTAGCGTAACAGCTTCGCGGTAGGTAGTAGCGGGCATAGCTTTTCGTAGGGTTGCTTTCACGCTGTCCAAGTCAAACCCGTCCGAGATTAACCGGGCGACGGTGATAACCGAGCCACATCCAACCGGGTGCTGAATTCAGCCCTGACTTTACAGGTAGTGATGGCCGCCTTGCAAGCCGCCCAGTCAATGCCATCATCATCGTGACCGCAGCCAGCCGCAACAGCCAGTAGTGTTGCTGCTAGAAGCAGGTTTAGCAAGGATTTTACAGCTGATCCCGCAATTTGTTCAGGCACTGGTCAGCTGTGCGTTCGGATTCGTAGCCGGGGCGGCCATCAGTGTAAACACAATGGTAGCGGCTGCCGTAATTATCGCGTGCGTAGCAGATGAGTTCGCCCTTCCATAGTGTTGTCAGTTGCGGACTGCTGGGCCAAAGAGATGTCACGGAAGCCCTATCCAATAGGAATCTGTGTGAGTGCTGTCGGCACAAAGCGTCTCGGCTCAGTGTGGTTGGTGGCGGCTGCGCTGCCCGGCTGTTATCGTCAGAACCGCAATTAGCCAAAACAGGGACTAGCAATATCAGGGCAGCAATGATGGTGGTGGTAAGGGTTTTACTCATGTGTTAGCTCCTATTGATTGGTTGTGTTGAGGTTCAGATTGAGTCTGTTTGTAACGGGGAGCATTTTGGGTACGCCGCCACGTGCAATTGTCTAGTCTATAGGCTTTCCACATGACATTCTGAACTGGCCGTTTAGAAGCTCCTGGTTGCTCCCAGTGATGCGGTTTGGCTGGCTGAGTCAAGCTCTGCCGCGCAGGGTTTCGCGCTGCTCAATCAGCTTAAGATGCTTGCGGGTTTGCTCGGCTAGTGGTATTTCCTAAGGGCAGGGTGATTCGCTGTATGCCACCTATAAAGATGTCGGCAGTAGGCAGCCCAGATATCGTTACCCTGCTAGCCTTCACGTAAAGCCAGCAACTCGGAAAACCCACCAGTCATTGTTTGTGGGCGCACGAGCCGGGCCTGGTTTTATTCATCAAGCTCGCTCATAGCGAACTCTAGGTTCGCCAGTACGCAGTCGCTTAAGTCATTGACTGCCAGCCAGTCGCTGTCAGCACCAAGCCTGCCGTCAGTGAAGCCGTGAAGGAAATGGGCAGTTAGATATTCGCTGTGTTGGTTTCTGATGCGGGCAGGTGCGTTATTATTGCAAAAGGTGCCAAACTTGTCGAAATATTTCATCGATTTGCTTAGCTAATGTCCTGCCATTATTGATAGTTGTAGTGGTGCGCCTGTTAGTCGTAGTCTGTGCTGCTTTTGTGGTGGGTGGCATGGATGTGGCAACAAGGGTGGTGCTCGTAGATGATACAGGGCCGCTGTCGGCTACCGGGCTACCACTAGAGCCGCAGCCTGCCGCTATGACAGCAAGTGCAATCAGCAGGGTTGCTAGGATTGCTGTTTTCTTTAAATTGACTCCTCGGATGAATTCCAGGCATTCTTGCAGGGTGTTGGTATAGCCGAATCTATCGATTGCCCCTGCTGCAACTATATTGATGGTCATCATAATTTATAACTTTTTTTGGGGACGATATACGCAGCTTACAGCTTTGGTTTTTTGGGGTGTTGGCGGGGGTTTGGGGGCTAGAATGTCAGACCCCTCGAGGATAATGGGGTTATGGCCGAGAAAAGAAGAAATTGGATTGTGAGCAGGCAGGCTCGCAGGTCCGCCGGTCTGCACGCCTTGCGGGCGTGAGCATTTTGGAGCTTTCGGGTGTTGTTTCCCGACGACGAGTCTGCGGAGGAGTGGATAGCCGAGATGAGCTGGCCCGATGGGGTGCACTGCTGCGACTGTGGCAGCGACCGGGTGTCGTAGCATAAGCAGATGCGCTGGTGGTGCCGTCAGTACCGGGGGTTCTTCTCCTTCAAGAAGTGCATTGTGATGCAGTCCTCGAAGATAGGGTTGCGGAAGTGGCTGGTGGCTATCTATCTGATGGTCACCAATCTGAAGGGGGTGTCCAGCAGGAAACTGGCCAGGGATCTCGGCATCACCCAGAAATCGGCTTGGCATATGGGCCACCGCATACGCAAAGCTTTGGAGCAGGGCAACCCTGAGCTTCTAGGGGGAATAGTTGAGGTGGACGAGACCTACATTGGCGGCAAGGAGCGCAACAAACACGAATGGAAAAGACAGCACCGGGGCAAGGGGCCGGTCGGCAAAACCGCTGTGGTCGGAGCCGTCCAACGAGACGGACTGACCATAGCTAAAATCTTCGCCGCGGTCACCAGGCATGAAATAAAGAGGTTCATGGAACGAACTGTCCAGCCGGGAATACAAGTGTCCACCGACGAGCACCGCTCCTACGCCGGCCTATAAGCTGACATAGGAGCATGCTGCGGTGTCTCACAGCACAGGAGAATACGCACGCGGCACGGTTCACACCAACAGCGTCGAATCGTTCTGGTCGATGTTCAAACGAGGCTACCACGGCACCCTGCCACCACATGAGCCCCAAACACCTCCCCGGATACGTCAGCGAATTCGCCGACCGGAAGAATCTGATGCGAAAACCTGCCCTGGAGCAAATGGGGCAAGTATTTCGACAGCTCATAGGAAAACGACTCACCTACCAATAACTCACCGCTTGAACACGCTCCAAACAACACCCAGAACAC
>JAPYNY010000085.1 GCA_028283145.1 Candidatus Hopanoidivorans cymbastelae | reverse complement strand
ACAACGACAATGAGGCTTACAGCCATGCCACGCAGGGGCGTGCTGATGGCTGAAACAGGCGGTTCGCAGCCGCAAAGCAAAACGTTCGCCACATTCCACCTAGTCGAATTGGAACGCAGACATTGGGAGCACCCAGCGCCGCCTTACAACCCGCATTTACACCTCAGCGGCGTTGAAATGCGCATGGGCCGACAAGGTGAAGGGTACGAGCATCTACGGGTGTTCCAAGGCGAGCTGCGGTACGGGAACTGGGACGACTGCGTGATCTACGAAAAGGAACGGATCGTATGGGTGTTCCCCAACCCGACAGACCGCGCCAAGCAACAAGAACAAGAAAAGCACATCCGAGCTGAACTGTTTTCATTGGGGAAACTGCGACTAGCCAATGACGAACCGCTGATGAGCATCCACCTGGAAGTGCTGTCCGACCATTCGTGGCTAGAAGACGGCCCTGACGACGCGAATTCGATCTGGCTGCTAGGAGACGAGTTCCCAGGATAAGGCCAGCCCGACGAAACCGAAACGGCGGAACCCGCAAACAAGAAACAAGGAGGGAACAGCGATGATAATACGACATCCTAGGCGCAGCGGCACTATATGGACAGACGACAACAGCATCAAATGTGCAGACATTGTGGGCACGTATGAGACCGGCCAGGACGATGTGCGCGAAAAGGCCATGGCTGTAGCCCAGCGGACAGTGGATGCGGCGAAACAATTGGCGGATGGAATTAAATCGGACAAGATGAAGCCGTGACGAAACCGGTCGGGCGTTTGTTCATCGAACCGAGAGTGGTAGGGTTACCTATTGTTCGCAGTTTCGGGCGTTGACACGCTCAGCCGTCGGGCGGGTAGCGTTTCGTCTGCGCGACTGTTAGACCACACCGAAGCGGGATAGTGAAGCAGTATCACACCTGTCTTATACGTTGGAGTCGGGGGCGCGAATCCTCCTCTCGCTTCAAAGCCCCACACCTGCGGACACAGCCCTGAACGGCATGCACATTAAATCCGTTCAGAACGCGCGCTAAGCGAGTGTGTGGATGTCAGCCCTTGTAGCTCAACTGGAAGAGCAGCCGGCTTGTAACCGGCAGGTTTGGAGTTCAAGTCTTCACGGGGCACGGCACTGGCCCGGTTTAGGGGTAAGCTTCAACTCCGCCCAGTAGCGGCATTTGTGCTGTGTTTCTGGGAGATGCGGGTATGAAATCCTGCCGCAGCCGGGCCCGCCAACTTTTTTCTGTGCGGGTGCCTGGGGTGCGGGTGTCTGGGCTCTGCAGAAGCGGCGGCGGCTAAGAGATTAGCTGGTCAGGGCAGACAAGAATGGTTTGTTCTCCAGACACAACTTGGCGTGGCGAGGTGGCAGCAACCTGCTGTCCTGTCGAGGCGGCGCCATAGGTTCGGTTTTCCCCCCCGCTGTGCAGCATCTTCAATAGTTGCGCTTGTTTATAGAGCCGCCGCGGCTCGTAGCGTTTGGCTTGTCTGCTGCTGTTGTTTTGTGTCCAGGCGGGTTTTTTGCCTTTCGTAGTTGCTTTGCTTTTTCAGCCACCCTCGGGATGATATGCCTGTCCCTTTTTCCAAGCCAACTGCGATTTCTTCGGTTATCGCTATCTCGGCTGTGAGCACACCCCAGATTGTCGCAGGCGAAAGACCGCTTCGGGCGGCCGTTTCAGCGACGGTCAGGTTGCGTTCTTCCATCAGATCCTCTAGAGTTGCTCCGGGGATGACATACCAGTCGCATTTGTCCGGGTCAAACGGATAAAGCGGCCCAGCAAGAACTTCTCCAAGGGTTCTCCCGTCGTCGGGAATGACGCAGTCGTAGTTGATGCTGTTTTGTTCACTCATGTTTTTTCTCCTGTGCAAAGCTTAGCATGTCATCCAAGGTGATAGTCCACAATTGCTGTTATGACTATTTTTGTGATTCTGTGCCAGTCCAGCCCGCCGTCTGGTTTCCGGGGTGTCTCCTGCTCGTTCGGTGAGAACACGAGCCTCACTTTGTCGTCAAGGCGTACTGAGAATTGGCCTTTGAAGCTGTCGGTAAGTTCTTTGGACTTGCCTGGATAGTTCAGTATGTAGTCGGCTATGTTTTCCGCCGATCTCAAGTCGTCGATTTTTTTTGGGACTGCTTTTGCGACTGCGGTTCCGTAGTCTCGTACCAGTTGCCTATAGTTGCTGACAAGTCTCTCTAGTCTCCTGTTTGCGAATTTGACTTCCACGGCTGTCTTTCTGCGGTTCGTGCCGCTCTGTCGGGTGTTTGCGTTTAGCTTATGCTGCGGGGCTGCATCTGGGCATGTTTCTGCGGGTTGGGTTGGTGTGGCCTAGGGTGGAGACGTTGGCTTGCCATCTGGGGAGACGGTGTTGGAAGCCTATTCGCAGGTCGCGGTGGGCGAGCCAGTCGAATTCGTCTATGCCCCAGCCTCTTTGTTGGGCGGCTAGGCAGTACCAGCCGGGTTGTGAGCAGTCTATGATGGGGCGGCATTGGGTGGTCGTGAAGACTGGGCATTGGCTGTCCGCGGGTTTCGGGTCGGCGGTCTCCAGCCAGTCGGGGCATGCCTGGTCGAACGGCACGAGGTCGTAGCGGTTGCAGTTGTATATCTGTTGTCGGATGCCGATGGGTTCCACCCAGTCTGAGCGGTCGTAGACGACTATGTTCACTAGGGCCATTTCGTGGTCTTCTAAGCGGACTACTGGCCGTCCGTTGATGCGCACAGCGTGTCACTCGGTGTTGACGCCCATGCTTTCGACTTCAGTATGTTCGCCGTACAGCCAGATCGTGTCTCCGACAGCCGGGGCTGTGGCAGGGTCTGGCTGGGATTGCGAGCTGTCGGGTATTTCGTAGGACGCGAGCGTGCCTGCCGGGCCGAAGCCTGGGAAGTCGAGCTGCTGGTCGGAGAAGTACCATCGGGGTTCCCAGATGGGAGCACCGGTGTTCGCAGCGTACCAGCTGGAATGTTCAGTCCAGACGATGAGGGGGCTGTTCTGGTCGGCTTACCACAGACCTGATGTGAGCAGGGTGCCTAGTTTGTTGGAGTTGTATCGTTGCGGCGCGACTGTCTGGGGGGTGGCGTCTCCGCATTCTTCGGGCAGGTCGCGTTGGCGGTCTTGGGTGGCATAGCGGATAATGACGACCCACTGCCCATGTTCTTCGCGGTTTCTGAACGGGTCGGACTGGTAGCCCACTGCTACACTGGATCTGACGCCAGTAAATACCAACGCGGCTCTCCACACGGGATGAGCGTGCTCATCTGGGAAGACGGCACCGATAAAGAGTTGGACGGAACTTCAAGCATAGAAGGAGATCGGTTCGCCAACTGTGAGGAAGCTTTCACACTCCGCGGAACCACTGACCTGTTCCTCAGCATTCTCCCCAAGAGAGATCAGGCTTTAGCCGGTAAAACCTATGAGCTGTTCCCATGCGGTCAGCGTATCTACACCGTCCAAGATCTGCTCACATTCCCGAACTAGACAATATCTGCTAAACTATTTCGGCAACAAACGCTTATAGCTACGGCTTTTAGCACTTCGGCCTATGACTTCAAAGAAGGCCAAATTTTTATTGCCTAAGGGTTGTGAAACTCATTGAGCTTTGATATACTGAAGGAAGGCAAAATATCAACTTAACAATATTCAAGGGAGGAATAAATGCCTATCAAGAAACTAGAAGATTTTGTGGAAGAAACTGAAGAGCAGTTAGAAGACCGACTTGAAGAAGTGGATAAACATATGGTTGAAGACTACGCGCGACTTTTGCTAGTTGAAGATCAGCTTTTTACAGCTATTGAACGTAAAGTTTCAGGCTGGGGAGATATCCTACCTAAATGGCGTAGTATAGCTCAGGAGCGTATGTCTGTGGCCAAGCGTCTTGGACTAATCCCACAGGATACAGACGAGGAAGGCACTGGTGGAATACCTGTAGTCGTATCATAACGTAATGTTTTCCCATAAGTAGACAATCCAATACGAAGCAGATAGGCAATAATAATATGATAGACAAGACTGAGCAGAATCGTAAAATCCTTCAGGGTTATACTGACGTAATTCAAGAGTTCTTAAAAGTACTCAAAGAGCAATTCCCTTCGGAAGTAGGAGTCGCGCTAAGTGCGAGTTGTCACTCCTCAGGTGGCGACGATGTCTGGGCTAGCAAGTTCATAGAAGAGGATTCGGAATTTTATGCTGCACTTGAAAATTTGAAGAATCAGCTTAATTCACACGCTGAAGAGATTCAACATCTCATTAATCTTCGTTCTGTAATCGCTTACGTGCACAGCAATTGAAACCCAAATATCCTGCATGTGTAGGTCTTTTTTATTAAGGGTTTATAGGCAGGCCGGGAGTTGACTTAGCAGTCTGCACCGGCTCGGTTTAAAACGGCGCGACCATAGTGGTGGGCGCAGGCGTAGCAGTGTCTCTGTCGTTGTCGAAGCGGGCTGCCGTCACCATACACATAGCAACAGCTGAGACAGCCAGCCTTGAAACTTGGTAAGGCTCATCTAGCATCCCCTTCGCTTGGTTATGCAATAAGACCTGTCCCTGCCGGGCACTTCAGTAGTGTCCATTCCGCTTGGCGGTGCTGGGGGCTGTTGTTTCAGCACGCAGGTTCCAGATGTGGTAAAGTCTCATATCATCTTTGTCTATTTTGGGAGGGCACGGTGTGATGGGAACCTTAAGTGAGACCAGAACGTATCGTTACATATACGACCAGTTAAAAGCTAAGGGGTGGGACACTTCCAACCCTGATAAAAACGGTGTCGTGTATGAGCAGCACGAAGCACATCGGAACAGCAAGTTAAAAACGGCATTGTCGGGGCGGGTGCCTGATTGTGTAGTCAAGGTGGACTCTGATGTTTTTTGGGTTATAGAAGCGAAAGCATCTCCCGGTGATATAGGCAAAGCTGTCTCCCAGGCTCAAGGTGTAGCTGATGTGGCGAACAGCTCAGGAGTGTTGTGCCCTGTCGTTTCAGGAGTCGCCGGTTCTGATGACACGACCCGCTATGTGGAAACGCGTGTGCTGGTGGATGGAGCGTGGCAACCTCATACAATCAACGGGCGTGTCTCCACTGGTTTTTTGACCCGTGGGCAGATACTGAGCGCTTTGGCATCCGGCGGTGCGGACAGCTCGGATTTCCAGTTGGGCGATTTCGAGTTCGTGAGTGCTACAAGCAGGATCAACGAGCTGCTTCACAGCGGTTCCATCAATAAACGCAACCGCGCTGGCGTGCTCGCTTGCCTGCTTTTAGCGGTGGTACAGGACCCTGGGATGCAGTTGAGCGACAACCTTTGACGCTTATTGCCGATTTGAACACCCGCGCGGAGCAGAAATTGCGTCAGCACGGCAAGCCGGAGTTTTTTGAGCAGATAAAGATTACCCCCCCCCGACTGATGAGAACCACAGCCGCCACCGTGGAGTGCTGCAGAAAATAGCGGAGTCGCTGCGCGAGTTGAACATAGGCTCGGCGATAAGCGCCGGTCGTGATATCCTAGGAGAGTTCTACGAGGAATTCTTGAAGTACGCCAACGACGCCAAAGAGCATGGCATCGTGTTCACTCCTAGGCACATAACCCGGTTCGCGGCTGAAGCTGCGGATGTGCAGCAAAACGACATTGTGTTTGACCCTGCTTGCGGGACGGGAGGGTTCCTAGTCGCGGCTCTAGACAAGATCATAGACGCAGGCGGAGACGTGGATAGCTTCAAGACAGATAATCTCTACGGTATAGAACAAGACGCATCTATAGCTGCGCTCGCTATTGTGAACATGATTTTCCGAGGCGACGGGTCTAGCAACATCGTCGAAGCTGACGGTCTCGCACACCCCCTAGGCGGTGTGAAGCCGACTAAAGTTCTGATGAATCCCCCGTTTTCTATGCCTGAGGATTTTGAGCACAAGTTCGTAGACCGTGCGCTCGCTGACATGAAAGAAGGTGGTCTGCTTTTCTCAGTGCTTCCCAAATCGCTTCTCAACTCGCAGACAAGCAACCGGGGAGGTGCTGTGTGGCGCGCAAATCTACTGAAAAAGCACACGCTGAAAGCTGTGGTGCATTTCCCGCCGAAGTTGTTCTATCCTCATGTCAAGGCCGGTACTTACGGGGCGGTGATAAAAGCGCACAGACCACACCAGCCCGGAGACAAGGTCGTCTGGGCAATGCTGGACGACGACATCGTGAGAAGTAAATTGGCTAAACCGCAAACATCAAAGACGGGCAACCTCCAAGAAGTTTGCGACGCTGTGAGGAATTTCGTGACACTAGCGAGAACTCCACAACTGGCGGACAAGAAAATAGACTGCCAGCCGCTGGATATCTCGGCAATTGCAGAAGAAAAAATCGAGGTTGGCAAAGATGTGACGGAGACCGCAGAATTTACCAGCCGGGTTGTCAGTTTCGCTCCTGAGTACTATATCGGACGCAACCGCACCAGCTCAGCAGTGAACCTACGACAAACGCTTCAAAGCGTCTCAGACGGCAACCACAAACGCGCCCGCCACGAAAACTTGAAGGCAGAGGACTCTCCTTTGGCATCCACAAAAGCAGTGCTGCTGACTGACATACTCGAAACCTATGAGAAAGGCAGAAGCGGACGCAACAAAAACCTGCCGTTAGGAGACATGCCTCTGATTTCTTGCAGCGAAACCGAAAACGCTGTATCCACGTTCGTGGACGAAGGCAAATGCGATAAGGTCTACGCCCAAGGCACTGTTACCATCTCCTCGAACGGCGGCTGCTGCTACGCCGCTTACCACGATTATGAATTCGCAGCCAACTCTGACGTCTGGGCGGTAACACTCAAACCCCCATACAACCAGAAACCTCTAGCCGTATTTGTGTGCACTGCCATCAACGCTGAAAAATGGCGGTTCGATTACGCCCGCAAATTCTCCAAAACCGGGCTTGAAGCCTTACGAATACACCTCCCAACCGACAGCCAAGGCAACATAGATTTCAGTCACATGTGCGACATCTACCACAAAGCCGCGCTATGACCTGATATGAATTTATCACCTAAATCCAAGTTGGAAACCCATCCTTTTTATAGTGTCTGTTCTGATGTTCAACCATTTTTGCAACTTCACATGATTGAGCTTTATCTACAAGAGGATATTTTTCATGCTCTCCGAACGCCTCTATTCGTATCGTTCCTTGTGAATCATTATAGAAGCATTTCAGTTTTTCTCCGCATGTCTTGCACTTATAAATAATATTCAACCAATTTTCCTTCTGTTCAATTGTGATATTAAAATGATTATCCACAAAGTGTTTCGTAGGGTCTAGTAGTCGTGCATGAGCCACTACAGTTCTAATACCTACTCTTGCATGCTTGAATGACACTGTTTTCCTAAGAAAATCTAGCTGGTTTGCACAAAGCGTTTTCTTTAGAACAAACACAACAAACAAAATTTGGAAAGCTAAAAAAGATGCAACTCTACCGTCTATATCTAGATTTTCTGTTTCAGAGAACCATTGATAATCATGGTGCGCGGTTTTGTTCCTCATTTTATTAATCCTTTCCAGCCAACACTGCAACATTTTTTGGGGTGTGGTGTCGCATTCAAATAAATTAATAAATGGATAGAAGTCATCTGAATAAAGAAATTCACACAGCAGTTTATAAGAAGAGTTTTCATCAGCTTTTTTCTCTAGCAAGCACCGCTTTATCAATTCATATTGATTTTGCAGCAAATCATACTCTGATTCCATTTCAATATAATACTTCAGAACAGTTCCAAACAGAGCGTTGAATGCTTCACTATATTTCCCATTTTCTGGCACAAAAGCTGATACTATCTCAAACAAACCTTTTTCCCCACCAATGTCATCAAAACTAAAAAATATTTCATCTTGGACAGGTATATCTAGTGCCTTTGATCTGTTCATACTCATGCGAGGAGTGAACAATAATAATTCCACTGGACTTCCATCTACCAATTTCCCTTGTATAGATATCAAGTCTGATGGTCTGTTGACGCCCAAGTTATAAATGAGTCTTACTATGGTCAGATAGTTGACAGCATATTCCAGCGATAACTTTCCAGTGGAAGGAAATCGAAGTGTTTTGGGGGCACTCCATTGTTTCGCATGCTCAAAATCAAATGATAATGATTTGAATATATGCTCGTCAAATTCTTTTATCAAACTCCCTTTGACAAGGCATCCTACCCAATTGCCTTTATACATACTTTTCGTTCTATAATAAGTATATTTATCATCACTGGTTATGGACGATATATTTAAAAGACGATTCGCATTGTAAATCGCGTGTCGCTCCGGAAACAGAGGGATGTCCGAAACCATTGGCACCCTTGGTGGATCTAGAAATTCAATATTTGCTTTTAATGAACTCATCACAATTGCCTAGTCTAATGAAATCTCATGAAATCACCCCAGCAAATGCATTAGTGAGGCTTATTCATCTTAAGTACATTCTACTTGTTCTCATGCTATGTTTTCGCACGCGTTCCGCCATGAGTCTGTCAAGCAAGTGTTCCAGCGAGCGGTTGCATGAGCCGCACAGCAGCTGCAGCTTCTCATCCTTGTAGCTGCCGCCAGCGGATTTGGCTATGAGGTCGTCACGGCATAGAACAGACGGCGTTTTGATGTTGCACAATGCCATATAAACTCAGCTTAGCCATCCAGCAACGCGGCAACCTGTGGCTGCGTGGTTGCCGCGTTTTTTCGTTCAGTTCGACTGGGGTGTGCGGGCTGCGCTGTGGTTGTTTTGGCGATGTTAGTTGTCGTGTTGGCGCCTGTCTCGGTGTTTGTTGCGAACGGTGTGGATGTTGACAGGGCTGCCGCTCAAGCTGATGATCCACATGGTGGAGGTAACCTTATGGGGGATTCTTGAGTGAAGGGTTGGGATATTGACAAGCTGGATTTCATCAGCATCAGCACTTAGCCCAACTCCTTCGGCAATTTAGGTAACCGCAGATACCGGGCAGGAGCTTTCGGGATACAGATCTTTGACTACAACAGTGGAGCCAGAACCAGCGAGTGCAACACCAACGGAGTGTCATCGGGTTTCTACCAGACCACCGCCAACGGAACTGGTGTGAAAGACTTATCCACAGTCGAATGGACCGATACAGGCGGAGCTGTTAAAAATGACCCGGTCAATACCTGCCGTTCGTTCACCGAAGGCCAGAACACAGTCAAAACGCAGATGGTCAGCAACGGCGGTGTGTATCTGGCTTCCGACAGCAGCAGTGGGTAGTCGCTAGCGGAACACCCCTGCGCATTTAATGATAGACCGCGACGCGTTCCCGTCCGTTTTCTCCAACGGTGGAGAGCGTTACAGAGGCTGGAATGCAAAAAGCCGCGGCCCGCAAGCCGACCCGCTTCTCATTCCCCAAGTCGTCGACTTCAGAGTAGAAAGCGCGGGAGGAGTTGACAACCTCGGGTTTGTGCCTAAAGAATCCAGATACAAGGACAGGCTGGATTTTTGGATATCAGCCCTCAGGCGAAGGGAACGCGTCGGTTGAATTAGCGTACTACGACTCCGCTACGAGCGCAAGCAGACGCGGAGAGCCCGGGCTTGTCATCAGCATCGAACTGGTGTTCGACAAACCCGTGGAATATAACAGTGATGGTAATCTGATGGCTCACATCCCAGCAGCGTGGGCGCAATACGGTTCATGGGGCGATCTGAATTCGTTGAGGTTGGACACAGCTGAGAACGCGTGCTCGGCGGGTTTGCATCCCAGAGGAGAGGACTCGGCGGTGGCGGATAGGTTCAGGCACTGGGCGGACGTTTGAGTTCTTTGAATTGGCAGCCCACAGCGAATACTTTCTGGTGCCGTTCGGACGGGCGATATCTGAGAACGTTCGCTTCCGCTTTGAACTCGGCTGACATGCTGAACGTCCGTAACCCGCTGACCAGAGAAAATCTCGCAATAGATGTGGACGTTGGCCAGTTCCAAGCGTGGGTTCGGATGAGTTGCTGCCACACCACCTTCGGAGTGATCGTCATTAACGGCACACCACATGGCAATGCTTTTCTTGACGGAAAAGAGCCCGTGGTAGTACTGGCAACGGCACCGCATCTGTCGGCGCAAAGACACCGACACCCGACTGCTGCTGCAATCGCAGCTGAGCACCCCATCAGGCCAGCGCACCTAGGGAGCCAGTCCTCAGCAGCCTCGTCGTCGGGGAACAACCCCAAAACACTCACACCATCACGGCGCGCAGCCTGACGTGCCTGCCTGTTTGCAATCCACCTTATTATAGCCATAAACCCATTATCATCAAGGGGTCTGACTTCCCCCCCCGAAAAACCCAAAACCAGTAAGTTAAGTTAAGTATGTAGTTCCCTGTTTTTGTCTTTGGGGTAAAAAGCTGTTTCAGAATTTCTAGCTTGATTTTCTGTTGTCTCAATTAATTCTGTTTCAAAAACAAGGGAAAATCTCTGCCGACCTGTATGTTCCATGTCTTGCTTCTCGCCCGGGACCGATGTGGGTTGTATTTCCGATTCGTGAGATAAACAGGCATTTAATACCTTAAATTCTCCGTAAAAGCCACTAATCTCACGCATCCTTTCCAGAATTTCGTGTAGCGGTGGATCTAGATTTTCAGCCATCATGTCTATTGATGTCTCAAACTGTCCTTGTTCCATTTCTGTACCTCCTTATGAAACCTGGCATTATGTTATTTTTTGCCTTATCATACCTTTTTTCTGTTGTGGCTGGTGCTTTCAAGGTAAATTGTCAGACTCATAATGGTTTTAGACTCAAGAGGTTGGGCTCTCAGCAGGCAATCGGCTGGACACTGTTTGCCTCGGCGAGCATCAGTGTTTTCGAGCTTTTGAGACTTTTTTTGACAATGAGAACACTGAACAGGTAGTTTACTAGGTGCGCTGGCGGTACCAGCAGTGCCGAGTGTACTTTTCCATTAATATAGACCTAACCAAGTGCTTGGCACTCATGTAGTGGTACGGCGCCGTACCATGTTTCGTTGGAACAAAGCCTAAAACAACTCGACGTTGTTGGTGGGCGCCAGTCCGCGGACGTATTCGTCAGCTCTGTGCGACACCACAGTATGCCCATATTCCAACCCTAGATCTGTGCAAGAGCGGTGCTAGTCAGGGAACACCAACGCCCCTAGCTGGACGTTGCGTTCTAAGACCTAACCAACTCCTACCGGCTACCGCAGGGACAGGCACAGTTGCGATATCGCCGCCTCGTAGGACGGCTCCGGCTATGACTGCCTTGCCGACAGGCCCTCGGCCCAGACGCTGTTTTCGCTAGTTGTGCTTATTGCGCTCCCTGCCACCTACATAGGTCTCATTCGCCTCAACTATGCCGCATAGAAGCTCAGATCTGCCTTGCTCAAACGCTTTTCGTATGCGATGGTTCATATGCCACGCCGACTTCTGCATGATGCTCGGGTCCCTGGCCGATTTCCTGCTCGACACCCTCTTGAGATTGGCGACCAGCTAATTGCACACACCTGTTTTAGATAACCACATCACAGTGCCCTTTTTGATGGAAGAGAACCCACGGCACTGACGGTAACGCCACCGCATCTGCCGATGCGACGGCACAGACACCCGACTGCTGCTGCAATCGCAGCTGAGCACCCCATCAGGCCAGCGCACCTAGGCGAGCCAGTCCTCAGCAGCCTCGTCGTCGGGGAACAACTCCAAAACACTGACACTATCACGGCGCTCAAACCTGCGAACCTACCTGCTCACAATCCACTTACGTATAGCCATAAAAACCATTATCACCTAGGAGTCTGACATTCAGCACCAAAACACCGCCACCAAATCCAAAACCCCAAAACCGGCCAGTAAAGTACATAGTCCCCAAATTTCAAAAAATCTTCCCAGAATGTAATCTATTTTTTGCTTTTACAATATATAATTCGGTAAATGGCAACTTCAAGCCGGCGGCAAAAAATCAAGGGCCTCTTGCAGCAACTACAATTCAAATCACTAGCCAGCCACAACGCCACCAAAGACGCCACAGCCCACACACCCAGCTCCGATTCCGTTGATGCCCCACCCAGAGATGATCAAGCAGGCGTGGTCGGTGGCATTACCGTCCTCATAATGGCCGTTCCGCTTTTGCTGCTGACTGGGCTTACTTTGTTCAACAGCCGACTTTCCCAAGCCGACCACGACCTAGCGTGGGCAGCCACCAGTGCTGCCAGGGCCGGAGCCAACTGCGTTAATCTGACACCTGCCGAATCCCTGCCAGTCGGCTCTGCCGCACGGGAAGCGTCCGGGGCCACAGCAACTGTCAAGGAACCTTGCACACTGAGGGAGGTCGGCTTGATAGTGGAAACGACCATTCGTTCCCTGCTCTTGGACAACCGCAGATTATTTTGCCTCAATACCAATGCCACGGGAATGGTAGTGGAGTATCTGGACTACGAAGGCGGTTTGATTTACGCCTATGGGATAGGCTCGGTGCTGCTGAACACTCAATTCTGGCCCGACAGGGGTGCCGATGCTGCCGGAGTGACTCTAGATGATATATTTGGCAACCCTGATCCTGATAATGACCCTAACACTGATACTCCACAAGCTCCAGACCCAGATGCCCTAGATGCGCCCTTTTTTCCTCTGCAGCCCAGCGAACGCCAAGATTTTGCCGGCAATACTCTTTCACTGCGCTCCCCCGCCAGCAACTTTGGCACAGGTTTTGAATCCACCATGCTAGACCCGCTGGGGGCAGACGAACCTGTCGGGCAGATTCAGGTGCATCTGCTTTGCGATTATAGCCAAGGGGCCAACTTGAGGCTGGCCCAATGTGCAGCTCTGTCCAGAAATCCTGGGCGTAGATGTGATGTAGCCGAAGGAGTTGGTAGTTTCTTGGCACAAGCTTCAGCGCGCGAAGCTTCAGCTGCTGCCGTTGTCCCTCTGTTTGAAGGTGGCGTGCCTGCATGATTTCCCTATTTAAAAAACACTGGCTTGCTAGGCAGGCAAGGTTTCAGGCCTCCAGCCCGACTTCAAGAGATACCCGTGGCTACACACTGCAAACCGTAATTGTCTCAGCTATCTTGCTCTCAACAGCTGTGTTAGCCAGTGTTGTGCTATACAGAGCTATCACAACCAACACTGACGTGCGAGCCTTTGCCGACCTTACAGGAGATAACGCCCCCACACGCCCCCACGGATTTTCCGTTGAGCACTATTTGCATACTGATGACCCTGATGCTGACAACCCAGAATATATTCCTTCAGCTAGAGTACGCTGGTCACCTCCGCTTTATACTGGACAACCTCAGTTGGCTGGTTCACCCACTTTGTTGGGCTATAAAACCACCCATCATTGCGAAGACAGTGAAGGCTCAGACTTGGAAGATGTTACCATACCTGACACAGATATGCCCGAAGAACTTATGCGACCAGAATTACTACAGATTGAATTAGTCGGAAATCGCCAAGACGTTTTGGGATCCACCATAGATTATGACGATTACCTGACAATACACTGCCTCATAAGAGTGAGTGCATTCACTTGTCCAGAGCCAAGCCCAATCACACCGTGCGAGGCTGATGGAACAGAAATCGACGGCATATCTGCAGAGCACCGCTTTACAATCTCTAAGACTCCTACAGTACCTGAAATTCTTGAAGTCAGATCGATAGAACTAGGAACCCTACAACGTTTGATGATATCTTGGGAGAACCCAGAATATTTAGGAACAAATGACCATGAAAGACTGATCTACCAAGTTGAACAGAGATCTAGAGCGGCAGGTGATGACCGACCAGATCTTTATGAATATGAGCCAATGAATACAGATTGCACTTTTAACAATTTTTTTATATTGTCTACTATGGATAATAGGCTAGATAATAAACTATTTGACATAAGAATCACACCTCAAATAATAATAGCAGGCGATATAGAGATGATAAGGGAAGATGCTTTAAATAGTGACAACGTTTTTCAAAATGAATCCGATTGTCGCAACCCTGATGAAGTTATCTCTGGTGACGAAAATTCAGTCATTGAATTATTAGACCTAACTTTTGAGTCATTTAAAATTCCTGAAACCCCAACGATCTCTTCTATATTTCCAACTGACTCAGATCCCAGTTCATTTAATGCACAGCCATTAGTGGAAAGTGATTTAACCGAAGAACTAGTTAGTTTTACAATTGACTGGACTTCAGATGCCTCTGTAGATTCCTATCTCTTCCAATGGAATAGAGCAGATGGAACTGGAACAGTTGAATCACGGGAGTTCACAGAAGACCCAATTATCTTAAGTTTAAACAACGGAGTTGCCTATAACTTTTCACTATGGGCACGCAACTCTCAAGGTATTAGCGATCCATTAGAAGTTTGCACTACCGTCGCTACAGAACATAGATATCTTACCCCCAATCTTTCCGTTATTCCAAGAGGTGATGAATTGAAAATAAATATTATGAAACCCAACCAAGCAAGATACTGCCAATTTGAAAGTTTTTGTCTTGAAAGTAACACTTGCCAACCCCCTTCAATTGGTTTAACTTTGGATGATCAATATAAAATACGTATTTTCAAGGAAACTAATTGTACTGACCCACCAGATCTCTTTCCCAATACAACATGCACTTCTGAAGACATTGTCATCTGCAGGGATGCCCCTGTTGATATAGGCCTTGAAACAGAAATTATAGTTAGTGCTCTTGATGAAGATACAGAATACACAGTAGAAGTAATCGCCGGCACGAATTGCGATGCCACTAGAAAGGAAATAGGTAATAATGCATCACCATTTGCTTCATTCCCAGTTGTAGCAAACGCTATGACAACATCTGCAACTAGTAATATTAGTCCAAGTGATATAATGCCTGGGAGTCCAATGCTAATGTACAACAGCGGTGTGGATATGAACTGGACAGTTAGATGGGCTGCTCCGTCAAATATAGATAATTTTGAACTTTATTTGGCAACCTTTACGCTGTTCAGAGATGATGGGACGCAAGCCACTGTGACTTCATCTCTAGAAGTAGATGAAGACGGAGATCATATAATTAGTTTTAACCATGATAATCGCCTTGATACAGATGACAAGGAGATTATTTGTACAATTAACAGTGACAACTTGGCGGGTGAATGCACCGTACCTGATGACGTTGATACAGACATACAACTGGAAGTAACTATTTTTGCAATTTATACTGATCGTGCTTCAGAACCGGCAACAGTTACAGCAACTGGAACACCATAATGGATCACCAGAAATTTTTTGGCGCTTCACAACGCTGGCAGACTCAATCGGAGAGGGGTTACACTATGCAAACCCTGATAATTATTGCTATTTTAGTACTGGCTGCCACTATAACTTTTACTGTTGTCTATGCTGTTTTGAGAGATAGCACAGATAATATTGTTGGCGGGTCTGAAACATTTTTTGGTGAACCTGCAGGCCCCCAGAATTTGGAAATAAACGTGTCTGCCCTTGATAGAGAAGATGCCTTTGATATCGAAATTTCATGGGATGCACCTAGCTACGTCGGAGAAAATACTTTGCAGGGTTACTCACCGGGAGTTCGTGAAGTTGATGGCGTTGCAACCACGGCACCAAGTTCCTGTGACTACTATCTAGATATAGAAGAGTCAAGACCTATCAATCCAACTAACGATCACTTCTCTACAAGTAATACTTGCATGTGGGATGACTTTATGGTCAGCGATGACACAGGATACGAACTTGTCTTTACTATAAATGTTTCAAATGTTGGAGGCTTCCTTGGAGTTCCAATTCCCTTAGATTTGAGTAGCCAGGCACTATTTCCACAAAATGTGCAGACATCTAGCACTGAAAATGCCATTGTCGTGTCTTGGGAAGATACTGGAGAAGTAACAGTTTATCGCTTTCTTATTGATTACCAGAATGACGGCTTGATCACGGATGATGACTACTTACTTTGTGTGAATTCTTCGAATACCGGCGACTTCACACAAGAAATCCCCAATATTGCAATGCAACCAGATTTACATGAGAGTCCTCCAGCAACTTTTCCTGAAGCTAACGAAATTTATGTTATCGAGCTAACTGTCTCAAGGATGAATCTTTCTGAAAGTAAAGAAGATTGTATAGATAATGACAATTTTAGTGAGAATAGCATTACATTTGAAGGTATATTTGGCGCACCAGCTATGCCAGAATTTTCTGTTATGCCTGTAGGTGTATCAACAGGTCTATCAACTCAAACTCTCCCATACATCAGCATAACATCTAAACCATGTGATATCGATGAGACTGACAACAACACTTTTTTTACTTTCTTCTGGGCGGAAGTTGGAAAGCCACAAACAGAAGAAAGTCTAACTTTCACTGGTTGCGAAAAAACTTTACCTGTCAGTGCTGTGGATGAAAGCGAAAAAAATTATTCAATTTGGGCATTGGCTACCAATGATCTTGGTATTAGTCAAAGGTCTAAAATCATAACTTGGGTTAATACTGGCCAACCTGAAAAACCTGCTCCACCCAGAAATGTCAGGTTTCGTTGGGAAACACCTACAAGGCTTGTGATTTTATGGGATGCTCCTGAACTTGAAGCAAATGCTCTAGTTGATGAATATGAAGTGGGATTCGCCCCATCATGCGGTAGTGATCGCCAGACGATAAGGCTTTCCAACGGTTCTAATCAAGTTGCAATTACTGAAATAACCACAGTTGAAGCTTATTGCATCGATGTTTTATCAATGTCTAACTTAGGGCAAAGTTCTCTAGTTAGAATAAAGACTTCTCCACCACCTCTAGGGCAAACCATTATAGGGGCCAGAGAGGTAAGCGTTAGCTGGCAAGCTACTAACCCCTCTGAAGTCTCACATTATAATGCTATTGTAAGTAGCGATTCAGATTGCGTGGAAAATCAAGTTATATTTTTCAGGACAGTCCTTCCAAAAACTTTGGAAATGGGTACTATTTTGACTGAAACGTTTCCATTATTAACTGGAAATGTAGGCTATTACATATGTATTAATGCAATTTATCGTAATGGTAATACTGAAAGGGTATTCACCTCTCGAGAGATAACAGATGAACCAGAACCTATAATTCCAGAAATTGATATGACTTTGGTTACTCTTACACCTCTTGACCCTGATAATCTAGAACTAACTGGAAATTTAGCTCCAAATGATGAGCGCTATATTTTGGGCAGACTTTCTTACTATTTATGTTTTGATATCCTGCTTCCACCTGAGGGCGATCCTGATACTGATGACAAATGGAATGATCAACCTGGTGGTAGTGGCGAAGCTGAAATTTCTGTGTCGGTAGAGTTCTCAAACTCAATGATTACAATAGGAAATGCTTCAGTAATGATTGACGTAGATGCTGGAAGTTTCACTTATAGCGCGCTTGAGTTTGATGGCAGTGGTACATTCAACCCCATTGTGACTGAGGCAGGCAAATCATATTCTGCTCGTGCATGGACTTCAAATGATAGCAGTTGCCCATATCCTGATATCGTCCCTAATGCAGCAACAGCTGCAATTTCGTAGTCCGGTACAAGAATTAATCAAACGCATGCCAGCCTCTGGGCAATTTGATGACAACCTAGATCCTCAACTCTTAGCGGAAGGCGACCAGCGCAACGTAGTTGATAAGTATCGCTACTGGAAGCATGATGCCATTGTGTCCGACCTTGACAGCAGGCGGCACAGCTTTCACGTGGCGATTGAGAATTGGCAACACGATTTCAACATTGGCGCTGTGGTGAGAAATGCCAACGCCTTTTTGGCCAAAGCTGTGCATATAGCCGGCAAGAAACGCTGGAATCGTCGTGGCGCAATGGTTACAGACCGCTACCAGCATATCTTCCACCATGAAACTGTTGATGTCTTCGCTGAGTGGGCTGCTTCTGAGTCGTTGCCCATCATCGGGATTGACAACCTGCCGGGGTCGGTGCCTATAGAAAAATTCTCGCTGCCGGAAAGCTGTGTGTTGCTTTTTGGGCAGGAGGGGCCGGGCTTGTCCAGCGAGGCCCAGAAGGTATGCCGGGAGATTTGCGCCATAACGCAGTTTGGCTCAACCCGCTCAATCAATGCTGGAGTGGCTAGCGGAATAGCCATGTTTTGCTGGGTGAATCAGCACGTGCATAGCAAGCCGTAGGAGGTCTGTGCTCGGTTTGCTGCTACCCCACTGGTCGGCACCGCAACAACTTCTTCCGCTCCCGACAATCTCCCCCCTCCCCTGCCATCCGCCGCTTCCAAATTACGGCCTGCCGCCGACTTTGAATTCTTGACTAAAATAATCAAGAATAATTCTTGACCAATTCTGTCAACTTTTGCTAGACTGAATTAACGAGCTTGGTTCCGACCTAGTTCCAGCCAACAAAGGCAGTTCAAAAAACACACTACACAGCCTACAAGAACATGGTAATCATAACCCACAACGAAACAGAAATTGCAGAGGCAGTGTCAGGCACTACGCTCGCCCCAGACACTGAGCTTGACCCAGCCCAGCTAGCCGACATTGAAAAATTCGAGGCTCAACTGGCTCGCTATCGCTCAGGCGAGCTTGACGCTGAAGTCTTCCGCGTCTTCCGCTTGACTAACGGCATTTACGGGCAGCGCCAAGGCGGTGAAAACCAGATGGTGCGTGTCAAGATTCCGGCTGGTATCTTGAGTCCGCAACAGCTGAGCATGCTGGGGTATATCGCTGATACTTATTCCAGGGGCTGGGGCCATATCACCACCCGCCAAAATGTCCAGTTCCACTACGTTCAGCTGGATGATGTGCCGTCTGTGCTTAGAGATTTGGCTTCGGTTGGGCTCACCACGCGGGAAGCCTGTGGCGACACTGTCCGCAACGTCCAAGGTTGCCATCTGGCAGGCGCCTGCCCGCATGAGGTTTTAGATATTTCCGCTTGGGCACAAGCTACTTACCGACACTTCCTGCACAATCCCATCGCCCAGCGCCTGCCTCGCAAATTCAAGATCAATTTCTCTGGCTGTGCCACTGATTGCGGGCAGGCCATGTTCAACGACATTGGCATCATCGCTGCCGTGCGCACTCCGTCTGCTTTTGCGGCCAATGGTGTGGTGCCGTCTGCCAATGGTTCTGCCCCTTCATCCAACGGCTCTGATCCCCCGGCTCCGTCCGCCGTATCCACCAACGGCACGGCCCCTGAGCGTGGTTTCAGAGTGTATGTGGCAGGGGGGCTGGGAGCCAATCCGCATCCAGCGCTCGCGTTGGAAGACTTCACCTCCAAGGAAGACCTGCTCCCAACTCTAGAAGCCTGCGTGCGGGTGTTTGACCGCTACGGCAACCGCGACAACAAACTCAGGGCGCGTATGAAATGGCTGGTTGACACTCTAGGGATTGACGAGCTGCGCCGACGCATCTTTCACGAGCGCAGGTTTTTGCTGGCCAGTGCCAACTGGCCTGGCGGCATACCGCAGGAAGTGTTGGAGCACGGCGACGACCCGGCTGGTGTCAGCACTGAAGTGGTGCCCACGCCTATGGGTCAGGGCACGCCGGTTACGCTGCGGCGACCTGGCGACTACGAGCGCTGGTCGGATGCCAACGTGGTGAGAGGGGTAGCCAAGGGCACCGTCTCGGCTTACGCCTGGGCTCGGCTGGGAGACATTACTTCCGAGCAATTCAGAGGGCTGGCTGCTGTCTCTTCGGATTTCGGGGCTGAGGTGCGGGTGACCAACCGCCAGAATCTGGTATTCCGCGACCTGACTGAAGGGCAACTGCCGCAACTCTTCGCTCGGCTGACCGAACTGGACATGGCTCTGCCTGGGGCTGAACTGGCCCGTGATGTGGTGGCTTGCCCTGGGGCTGACACCTGCAACCTGGCTGTAACCCAGTCGCGTGGGCTGGCTGTGGCTATTGGGGAGCGCCTGGAAGAAGAAGGCTTGGCTGACATTGGCGGCATCAGAACGAACATCTCAGGCTGCACCAACTCTTGCGGGCAACACCACGCCTTTGACATCGGCTTCTTCGGGGCTGAAAGACGGGCGCACAACCAGCCCGCCCCCGGCTATCAGATGCTGCTTGGGGGATATGTCGGGCAGGAGAAAATCCACTTCGGCAAGAGGGCATTGCGTCTGCCTGCCAAGAACGCGCCTGAGGCGGTGGTGCGCGTGGCGCGGCGATTCGTGGACGAGCGGCATCTTGGTGAGTTGTTCCATGAGTGGTTGGAGCGGTCGGGAGGTGCCAAGGAAGTCGGGTTGGGGCTGAAGGATTTGGATGACTTTCCGGCTCCTGATGTTGCGCCTGAGTTCTACACCGACTTTGACGAGACTGGGCCCTATGAAGTAATGGTGGGCGACTCAGAATGCGCGACTTGATGCGGTTGGCGCTTGGGCTCAGACAGCTAGGCGCTCGCTACTTCTAGACTGCCGCACCTACCACGCCCGTTCCATCTCATCTGGCCCCGCACCCGTTCCTTAGCACCCTGCCACACACACGTTCATTCCTACCCTGCCACACACACACGTTCATCCCACACCCCGCCACCAAAAAACCGCACACCAACTCCCCCCCCCCGAAAAAAAATGACTCAAATTCAGGCCCAGCCACAAACCTATACCACACAAGAGCTGTCGGAAATCAGCCAGGAATTCGAGACCGCTGAAGCCACCGAGATAATCCAGTGGGCCGTTGACCGCTTTGCTCCGCATCTGAGCCTGACAGCTTCAATGACCGATGCTGTGCTGATTGACTTGGCCACTCAAATCCACCCGGCTATTGAAGTGGTGTTCATTGACACGGGCTATCACTTCCCTGAAACGCTGGAAACGCTGGAGATAGTGCGCCGGCATTACGGCCTGAACATGAAGATCATGACGGTCAAACCGCACGATGAAAAGCTGTGGGTGGTTGACCCGCGGAATTGTTGTTCGGCTGTGAAGGTTGGGCAACTGGACAGGGCTTTGGACGGCAAACTGGCCTGGATGAGCGGCCTGCGCCGGGCAGAATCTGAACTGCGGGCGGCTAATCCCATCGTGCTGCACGACCTGCGGGGGCTGGTGAAGGTCAACCCGATAGCCAACTGGACTAACGAGCAGGTGGCCAGCTACATCCAGGAGCACAACGTGCCCTATAACCCACTGCTAGACCAAGGGTATCTTTCAATCGGTTGCCAGCCGTGCACGCAACCAGTGGCGCCTGGGGTGGAAGACATTCGCTCTGGGCGCTGGGCTGGGCAAGACAAGACAGAGTGCGGGTTGCACGGGCACGGCTGAAACTGGGGCTGGGGGCTTTGGGGCTTCCGCTTCGCTGCCTCCGACACCAACGTCGCCGCTGGAGCCTTAGCGCCTAGCCAGACACGTCAGTTAATTCGCCGGCAGGAAAAACCTCAGACGAAGACCACCCTGCGTCAAATGCGCCACACAGCCCGACAACTCATAGGCAAACAACTCACCTACCCCCAACTAAACGCCTAAACCCCCAAACATACACCCACAACCAACCAAGACAGGTTAAACATATAATCCCCAAATGCAATCTGCCACACGAAGACTCAGCAGTTCAGACTTTTCAAAACCATTTAGTCTGATATGGACATTATCTTTTCCAAGTCCTCATATATTCTGTTATACCTTTCTCTGCTGACTTTTATGGCAGAGTGGAAGGCTCTGTGCGTTTGAGGGCATGCTTTTTCCACTTTCCAGTTGTAAGCATTCTCAGCCTCCGCCCCAAATCTCTTGAGTTCAGGCTCCGCTTCTTCACTGAGTTTCATCTCTGCGTACATTCTGTATTTCTGCAAGGCTTGCTGCTGGTCGTAGCCAACAGACGCCATAGCCTGAGCGAATTCGCTTTTGGGGATCCACTCTCCAGACAGGTCCGCTAGCCAACCAGCCAGCGCGCAGACGCACCCCACTTGTTCTGCCTGGCTGAGCGTGTCGTAAATTTCACGACACTGAGCTTTTCCAACTCTGCGCGGAACTCGGCAAATAACTCAGACGGCAATGGCGGGCCGCCGTCGTCATCTATCTTCGGGAGCCTGCTGGCATGTATTGCCAACCAGTCAGTCGGAGCTTGCCTCATATTCTCCAACCTTGCGACACAAAATCAACTACAGGTTGGGCACACGCTCATAAATCTGGCGTGACGCTGATTGAGATTGTTCTCACCCCAGCGACGCTGCCACCTGCTATGAGGAGCAAACCAGTGCCGCACATTGTAAGTCTGTCTCCGTCGGCGTGGCCCACGAATGTAAACACACAGAGCGCATTCTGGCTGGTGGCGAGCATCTAGTAAGGGTAGCGGACGAACCTCTTGACCACAGGCCCATCATGAAAACGCCCGCGGTATCTCCACACCCTGGGAACAAACTTTTCCTCTTCCTCCGCGCTCTGATCTTCAGTCTGGTCTTCAGGAGGAATTTCAGGCTTATCTTTGGAAGAAGCAGGCTCAGTAGGTGTAGTCATAGTTCCCTTTCCCTTCCTGTTTTTGAACAGACTGCCTAGTAGACATCAGCCACTCCATCTAGAACCAAGCCTATCAGCCCACCGGTTTGACGCTTCAGCCGGAGTTTCTATCAGCGACGGTGGACTTAGGAATACAACACCGCAGCATGCCCTAAGAATGTAAACCCACGAAGCGCATTCTGGCTGGTGGGGAGCGCCTAGTAAGGGTAGCGGACAAACCTCTTGGCTACTGGACCTTCAGGAAAACGCCCGCTGTATCTCCACGCGGTAGGAACAAATTCCTCCTTTTCCTCCGCGCTCTGGTCTTGAGAGGGAATTTCAGGCTTGTCTTCGGAGCCAGCAGGCTTGCCAGATGCAGTCACGGTTACTCCCTTCCTTTGTGTGGCTTGCTAATTCCATATTAGGCTTAACTGGTCATAAGTAGCAACACAATCGTTTGAGGCGCGATCCGATATGTGTAAATATGGTAATCGGTTTTGTCTTTGCCCGCCGCCCGCCCACCGGGCAGGGACAACGAGTCACTCACTTCGGGTATAGACACGACAATGGACCGCAATACGCTCTGCGCTACCACATCTTTATCCTGTTCACGAGAAGAGGCAAAAGAAACACCAACTTTCTTGTGCCTCACATTGATGACCGCAGTGGTTATATACCAGTTTGGCCTATTCCATGGAACGATCCGCCTGCGACGGTAAAACATGTCTTCGCCGATTTTATGCAGCAGCGTCTCACGGGCTTCGGACAAATCCTCGATAGATACTTCTAGTAAAAATATTTCAATAATGGAGGTAATTCTCTCGCGTGCGTCCAACGTCCTCTCCCGCACCTGAGCGCGCCAAGCAAACACCCACCCAATAAACAGCCCCAAGCCCAACAAAACCACTGATGTGATACTGGTGGCAGTTGAAACAGAAATTGCGCCAATCACAAAGGGCAGCCTAACGGGTGATAGCTGGATGAAGGCACAACTCGGAGCATGGTGCGTTTCCGGTGCGACACGTGCGACTACACGATTCGGATCAGGTTGAATGCGGAAAACTGCTGCTGAAAAAGCCGCCGCAAAAAACGAGCATCTGAAAAGACAAGTTGAATGAAAATTTTGGGATTTGTCTGACGATGAGGTTGTTTTTCGGAGATGATAACGGCATAATGGAATCAAGCTGACACCCGTGGATACAGCCCCCGCCCATCAGCATTTGCCTTTATTGGCTTGGCTGGTGGTGAAACAGATTGAAATAGGCGGGAACGCGCACGAAGCGGGGACGTCGGCTGAGGAGCAGTTTAGGGCAGACCAGACCGCTATAGAACGACCAAATCATTCAGCAAGGTCATTCAGCAAGAGCGGGCAGAGAAAAATCTGACGTGGGTTCAACTCCCGCCTGCTCCCACGAGACGGCGTAGTAGTTCAATTCGGTCAGAGCACCTGATTGTCTATCAGGAGGTTGGGGGTTCAACTCCCTGCTGCTCAGCATTGGAGCGTGGTGTAATGGCAGCACAACGGGTTGTTGCCCCGTTAGTGAAGGTTCAAGTCCTTCCGCTCCAGCGTCACTAAGCGTAAACCTGAAACAAACCACAAAACGGACCATCCCATGCCAGTTCAACTCATCACCACCAAACCCAGAAACACCGTCTTCCGAAGCGGAGAAGCCGTAGACAGTCTGGTTTTCAACAAATACAACCAAGCCACAGAACGCTACCCAACAAGATACCCGCAAGAAGAGCTTGACGGCAACCCCGCAGTCTACGAACTTCGCATGCCCGTAATCGTAGACAGACACGAACTGAACTGTTTCCTCCTAGGGTTCATGCTCGGTGCCAGCTACATGGAAGGAGCGGTGAAAGGCTGCTATGACACATACTCCACTGTCTTCGCAGAGGAAATATGGAAAATGCTCCCAGATGCAGACCTCATGCGAAACGACACCAGCCTGGCAGACAGTCTGAAAGTGATAGCAGCGCAACTGCAGGACCACGCTGAAGAATTCGTCCAGGAACAAGACGAAAACCACGACCTTAACAACTAATTGTTTTTAATTGTTTTGTTTTTCATCTGCGGCCTCGGCACTGTGCATATCACTATACGGCAGCGAATATAAGACAGCGAAGGGTAAACATCAAGCTCTCCTCTTCCGACATGCCGGCGGGATCCCATGTTCTTGATGCCGCGGATATTAGCGACATCCGTTGCACCCCGACCGACTGAAGAGGGTGCTGGAACAAACAGAGCAAACGCGGGAGCCTGTCTTGAACGGATACTTGCGAAGCTGTCTTTTCCCTGTCTCGCTCAACTCAGCAGAGCAACGAGCTTTTGACCCGAAATTTGCAGGTTCGATTCCTGCGGTAGGGACAGCTTCTTAGACTCAGCCAGTTGTGGTCGGCAGAGATGGTTGCTCTACCAGCGTTTTGGTCGGGTCTTTGATGAAATCCTTTCCTTTCTTGGTGTCGCAGTTGTCTTTCACCCAAACAGCCCGGTTGCCGGGCTGGCCACGGTCACCATAGCGGGTAGACAGTATTACAGTCTCTGTCCTGTCGCAGGAGATTTGCCGGTCTCCAAGAAATCAGTCCCCCCCTATACTTTATGAATAGGCACGCTAATGGCAACTCCCAGTCCGAAACCCCAAGCCAGAACCACGGCGCAGCCTCTCCGCCCCCAGCCTGCGCCGGATCCCAACGAAAACCCAGACAGCGATTTGGAACTCCCGCCCGGGTTCACCTCAAAAGCAGCCTATGAGCTGCACCTCAGAGTCAAACGTCACAAAGAGTCCGACCCCGAAGGGTGGGCCAGAAGAGACGCCCAAATTCGCTGGGCTGAGGAAAACGGGCTTTTCGAACCTCCGTTCAACGCCCCACCTGCTGGAAAAAACCGCATTTCACTGGGTTAGCGATGGCAGACGGAGGTGTCCTGTCCGCTTTTGTAGACACCAACGTCTGGTTCCAGACACTACCGAGGTATTTGTGCGTAAATCTGCATCAAGTAGGAGCCTGCCATATTTGGTACTCTGACCTCGTCATGGAGGAATGCCGAAGGGAGTTGGTGGAGTACGGGTTGAAGCCTCAAAAAGTGGACATGGTCATTACAGATATTCAAAAGGAGCTTCCTCGTTAGCAGGTGTTTATACGCTCAGAGGCTAGAAGATTCGCAAAGGTTTTGCTACCCGACGTCAAAGACAAGCATGTCCTATTTGCAGCGGCAACTGTTCGAGCGGATGTTCTGGTGACCGACGATCTGGGTGATTTCCCGTCAGATCTTCTGGAAAACCGCCACAACCGATTTCTCAGACTACCCGATCATTTCAAAGCGATTAGTTTGAACGAGTTCCTGTGCGATGTTTTCGAGCGCAATACCGACGGGTTCTTGGATGCTTTGACGCTGACTCTCTGTCCGATGGAACAAGGCACCATCAGGCAACACCTGACAACCCTCGGATCAGGCCATAACTGCCCTGCTGTTTCCAGTCGGTTGCTGCGCCGCATTGCAGAGATAGAACAAGCAGTCCACCGGCAGCACTGACTGGAACAGCCGCGCTCTCGCACTAGAAAAAGCCTAGAGGAGGTTTGCTTCCACCCGCTGACGGCCCGACTAGGCTGCTGGCCGTTGTTCGGATAGCCTTCCCCTTCCTCCTGTTTGTCTGTCTGTCAGTTTTAAAGCCGGCGGCGGACCATGAAAGTCTTAGTGAGCGCATGTATCCAATCTGGAAAAGACTGCTGGAATACGACCATGGCATGCACCCGGAAGACCTTGAAGAAAGCGAAAAGCAGTGGAAGCCCTATTTTGACAGTGCGGAAGCAAAATTGCGTTCCTAAAACTGACAAGGGCTGAAACAAAGTTTCCAGCCGGCAGCTTACATGAAATCCCCCGGCTTCTCAGTTGTGCGCAGCCCTTCATCTATGTGCGTGAGAACCGCGGCATCCTGGCTGTAGCAGAAACGGAAAGGGTGCAGCAAGCCCGAAAACGGTGAGTCAAAACAATAGCTCCCCTTCATAACTTCGTCAACATTCCGCAACTCCGCTCAGAATTCCGCAACTTCGCTCAGACACAATCTAAAATTCTTGCTGTGGAACTGCCACTGGCATTTGTTGCTGAAGCAACCAGCGGGAAAATTTGCCTGCCGAACACCGGAGGAGCGCATAAGCAGACCAGTTTTGATGGCGTCTCCATTGACTCACGCACGCTGGAAGCTGGGCAGCTATTTGTGCCGATTGTGGCTGAACGCAACGGACACGACTACATAGGGGCAGCTTTGGATGCGGGAGCGGCTGGCTATCTCACTGCCGAAGAGCCGCTGGAGCTGCCAATACCTGCGGTTAGAGTGCATGACACTCAAGCGGCCTTGGCTGACTTAGCCCGGGCGGCTCGCCTGGCTCCAACTCGCTTAGCCCCGCACACCAGCGGCGTGCAAGCCACCCCAACGGTCATAGGCATTACCGGCTCTGTCGGCAAAACCACAACCAAAGACTTCGTCGCCAAAGTTCTGGCGGCCGAGTTGGTCTGCGCTGCCAGCCAAAAATCTTACAACAACGATCTGGGGGTGTCGCTTACGATATTGAATGCCCCCGACAATTGTGATGTGATAGTAGCCGAGATGGGTGCCAGGGCCGTTGGGGATATTTCATTTTTGTGCGGGGTGGCGCGCCCCAGCTATGGGGTGTTGATATCCATTGGGTTGGCTCACATGGCCAGCTTCGGCAGCGTTGAAAATCTGGTTCAGGCCAAGGGCGAGTTGCTGGAAGCTCTGCCGGCGGGGGGCGTGGCTGTGCTGAACTGCGATGACCGACTTGTGATGTCGCAGCGAGGTCGCACAAGCGCAGGCACAATTCTGACGTTTGGGGTTGCGACTGAAGCCGATGTGAAAGCGGAAGATATTTCGGTGGATGAGTTGGGCTGTGCTAACTATACGTTGAGGTCGCCCTGGGGTGATGCGCAGGTGCGGTTGGGTGTGCCGGGTTCGCATAATGTGCTCAACTCTTTGGCGGCTGCTACTGTTGCGCTAAGCCTTGGGCTCAAGCCTGCGACGGTTGCTAGGGAGTTGAGACAGGCAGAAATCTCACTTGGGCGCATGGATTTGAGGAGAGCTAAAAGGGGGTTTTGGGTGCTGAACGACTGCTACAACGCCAACCCGATGTCTGTGGCGGCTGCCCTGCAAGCTTTGCGGGAGTTGCCAGCTAAGAGAAAGGTGGCCGTTCTGGGGACGATGGCTGAGCTAGGAGACTTTCACCAAGAAGGACATCGCGAGACAGCCGAGCTGGCAGCTACCTTGGGGCTGGAACTCATAACCATAGACGAGCCTGCCTACGGGCTGCCCACCGAGCCCAACCAAGAAGCCGTTATGGAGCGGCTGGGAGAGTTGACAGCGGGTGATGCTGTGCTAGTAAAAGCCAGCCGTGTGGTTGGCTTGGAAAATTTAGCCCAACGCCTGCTAGAGTTGTAATTGCAACTTTGGACCGTTAGCTCAGCCGGCCAGAGCGCTCGCCTCACACGCGAGAGGTCACTGGTTCAAGTCCAGTACGGTCCACCCACCCTCTTGGGTGGCCCAGCTAAGCTTTCTCTTTTTGCGCGCAAGCGCCTCCATTGGCTCACGGCCCTCTCACGTCAAAAGAACTTAGCCTCCCCCCCCCAGATTGGTATAGTTGAATTCATGAACGCTGACCTAGCTGAGATCATCAAAACATACGCCACCAGCAGCGAAACAGAACTTGTAAAAGTTCTTGCCGCAAAGTCAAAGCAAAACATAACTGCCATTTTAACTGATTTACTGACCCTATACTTTAACGACAAAAACTCCTCTACCCTGCGCGAATATGTTATAGTTGATCTCAGCGGATTTACCCCCAGTGAAAGAAAAATTGGCTATAATGGGTATAAGCAAACAAACATAGATGGAGCAATTTCAGAATTTTGTGAGGCCAAGCCAACGAATATAAATACTAATGACGAAAAGGAGAAGCAATCAAAGGGAAAGCCTGTAAAGAAATTAAATGGAGGAGGCAACTTCACTGACTATACCTTTAAAAGACTGGAAAAAGATATAGAGGAAAACCCACTGATGATAATAGGCGGCTTTATTGATGGAAGATTGATCCATATCTTTAGATTTCCATTTAATTCTAGGCCATTTACTGACAATCTAAGAGCTAAATTAATCAAGAGATTTCCTGAAGGCAAAGATATATATGGTGAATACTTGCGAAATGCAAAATTTTCTTTCAAAGACTATAGAGATATCAAGGAACTGAGCATAGAAGTTTTCGTAGCAAGAGATGAATTAGCCAACTACAAAGAATTCATGACCCAGCAATTATATTCTAAATTGAAAGAAGCTTCAAATGACTGAGCAAGTCAGCTGCAGGAATCAACTCATACAAGGCGATGCCTTTTCAATACTGAGCGGTTTCCCTGATGAGATCTTTGATTTGGGAATCACATCACCTCCCTATAACAAGCAAGAGAAAAATAACGGCAGACTTGTCAGCAAAGTAATTTATGCTGATTTTAAGGACAAGCTGCCAGAGGAGGATTATCAAAGTAAGCAAGTTGAAGTGCTGGATGAAATATACAGAGTCACAAAAGATGGGGGATCATTTTTCTACAATCACAAAACAAGATGGGTAAATGGTGAAATGTTTCACCCCATGGACTGGTTGAGGAAAACCAAGTGGGTTATAAGGCAAGAAATCATTTGGGACAGAACAATAGCTGGAAATATACGAGGATGGAGGTTTTGGCAGGTTGAGGAAAGAATTTATTGGCTGTATAAGCCGGTAAACGACAATAAAAAAGGAACTGAACTAGAGTCAAAAGATGCAAAGATGACTTCAATATGGAGGGCTGTGCCAGAAGCGCAAAACCCCCATCCTGCACCTTTCCCAATATGGCTTCCAGCCAGAATTATTTTATCACTGCTTCCCAGAAAAACTGAGGCACTTGTGTTTGACCCCTATGTAGGAAGTGGCACAACAGCCGTTGCTGCTAAACTATTGGGGTTCGACTATGTTGGGATAGACATAAGCCAGGAATATTTGGATTATGCTAAAAATAGGCTAGTCAATTGTGAAGATGACAGGGAAAAGATAGAGAAAGAATGCAGACTCCATGTTGTGAAGAAGACATCAAGCCAAAGAAAATCAGAAAGAATTTATACACCCAAAGTGACTAAAACTGCTGATTCATTATTCTAATTGTGACCCGTAGGTGTCATCCACCTGACTCCTTCTGGCATATAGCCGCTTACAGGTTATGTCGAGATAATCAGGCGAACTATCGCATAGGATGGTGTGGCGCTGAAGTCGTCGACATGCCTCACCTGTTGTCCCTGAACCGCACATTGGGTCGAGTACCGTATTGCCTGGCCGCGTTGCCATCAAAACCAAAAGTTCGATAACGGCCAATGGCTTTTGTGCCGGATGTCCAGTTTGTTCTCTTTTACCGACAAACCCGATATTCAGAGGAGTCTCAATAACTGATGTAGGACCGGGGATGAAGCGCATTTTCCCGGATTTCCATCTTTCCAATTGTTCCTGATTCAAAAAATGCTCAGGATAAACGGCTACGTCATCCACTGCAAGATGCAGGCAAGTGTTTTGTGCCGACCGCCACCCACCAACGACCGAAGGGCAGTTCTTGTAGTACCAAGTTAACCACGCCAGCAACCGAAATCCCTTTGGGATAGCTGGAATTTGATAAGCCAGAATTTCAGGAAAGCCCCACAAAAAAACGTGTTCCGAGACATGGCAGGCAGCATGCACCACCTCCGCAAGCCACTCGTTGTAATCATCCCTTTCGCCTCCAATGCCTCTGTTATACCACGGGTCGAGAATTGTTGCCTTGACGGTGGGTGCACTAGCCAAGGTATCCATCATATCTGCTGGCGACAGAACTTAGATTCTGGCTTCACTGACCTAGCTTTTTGTGAGAGTTTCGCTCATATTGACATTTGGGTCTGAGATTATTTTAGCATTCTAATCCTTACAGGTTGCAAAACCAGGAAATTTGTGTAATATAAGGATATGACAGAACAAAATGCTGAACTCAATAACACCAACAGGCTCATTGGACAGGTTGCTTGGTTTGCTCTAAAATCACTGAAGAATCTTCGTCCCAACAATGTATCACCAATTAAATACAACGACTTGAAAGTTTATATGTTCGAGAATCTAGATCAGCATTCCTTTCACAACTTAGAATTTGCAACAAAATTCACTAAAGATGGAGAGTTGAATTGGCTGTATCACCTTAGCTGGGCTGGGACACTGCTGAAGAAATTAGATTTCAAAAGCGGGCGCAACGGCTACTGGGGGATAACCGAGGAGGGAGAAAATTTTCTAAAGCAATATCAAGGTAAAGAATCTGATGGCATGCAATATCTTGGTGAGATGGACAAACAATTTGAGCGAGAGTCAGTTAAAAACGAGAAATATCTGGAAGTAAAACAGCCAGATAAATCGAAATCATTTGATGAAGATGAAACTTGGTCTGAGATAATTAGCCATATTGAACAACTTAGCCCGTATGAGTTTCAGGAGCTTGTGGGATTTTTGTTTAATGGCATGGGATACACAGTACCCTTTATTGCAGAAAAAGGTCCAGACGGTGGTGTTGACCTCATAGCTCATAAAGACCCCATTGCTGCAGAAGGCAAAGTAATCAAGATTCAAGTTAAACATTCCAAAGACGCATCCCAGTCAGGAACATCTGCTAATGAAATTAGAAGTCTTGACAGCCTTTGCCAATCTGACAATGCCCATGGAGTTTTTGTCAGCGTAAAGGGTTTTTCACGTGAAGCAGAAAAGGACGCTAGAAAGGGATTGTATCCTTATGTCACTCTGATTGATTTGAGTCGCTTTATTGAACTCTGGGGTGAGCATATCGACGCGATTCCACAAGATGGTAAAGCTATGCTACCTCTGAAACAGATTTATGTTCTTGATACTGGAGACTAGGAAATCTGAGGTTGGCCAATAAAGATGTCAAACAAAATTTCATAATCCCGGGCAGCACTTCGGTTTCGGTCATCTGGAATATTGAATTCCATTAACAAAACGCGGCTAGTTTTTCAGCGTGGGTGTCGGCGGTGCCGAAAACGGTGTCCAGCACCCACGCTCGCTTCAGGAACAGGTGGGCGTCCATCTCCCAGGTGTAGCCCATACCACCGTGTATCTGGACGCAGTGGCGGCCGCACAACTCAGCCGCTTCTGAAGCTGTAATCCGGGCCACCGACACCGCTCGGCCAACATCTGCTATATCGGGATCGTCCAACAGAGCCCCAGCATAATACACCGCTGCTCTGGCTACTTCTACCGCGGTCAGCATGTCAGCGCAGAGATGCTTGACTGCTTGGAACTGACCAATCGACTTGCCAAACTGCTTGCGCTCCCCCGCATAAGCCACGGCTTGCTCCAAAGCCCCGGCTGCCAAACCCAACTGCTGGGCAGATACCAGGGCGGCGCCTTGTTGCCAAGCTCCCTCAAGAATTTCACCTGGCGGCAATGGCGCCTCCAGTTTGGCTACCGGGGTCAGCGGGTCTAAAGCCGGCACAACTTCCGCCTGCTCCAACAGCTGCCCGCTTGCAGGCCCATCCACCAAGCCAACCTCCTCTTCGCCTTCCACCAAAATGGCATTAGCCAACTCTGGATGCTCTATGAAGTGCGGGGCTTCTCCGGCAACAGCTAGAGTGGCAATCTCTTCGCCGCTAGCTGCCTTGTTTGGCGCCCCCTCGCTTTGCATCGCCAACAGATAGGTTGCCGCCAGCGGACCGGGCACCAAGTATTTGCCCAACTCCTCAAACACGACCACTGCTTCCACCCATCCGAGACCTGCCCCGCCCAACTCCTCCGGCAAGCCCAAACTGAACACTCCCATTTCAGCTAGTTCGCCCCAAAGCTGGCGTGTCATGGCTTGGCTGTCGGCCAACTCATGCAGCTTTTCGCTGCTGAAGCGGCTTTGGCAGAAGGCTTGGACGCCCTCCTTAAGGGCTAGCTGGTCGTCTGAAAGTTCAAAATCCACGGCTGCTATTGTCTCCGGCTGATGCTGTCTTCTGCTGTCCCCGCTGTTGCTGCTGTTCTTTGCTGTTTGTTCCCTGTGGCTTTTCCACTACTGCTGCTATTCCTGACTTGCCCCTGCTAGCGCTCCTTGGGCAGACCCAAAATGCGCTCACCGATGATATTGCGTTGAATCTGACTTGTGCCTGCAGCGATGGAAAGCGACAACGCATACAGCCGCTGCTCGGTGAAATCGCCAGAAGTAGGGTCATCGCTTTCGTGAAGCTCTAGGGCGGCGCGGCCCTGAAGTTTGGCGCCCAAATCGCACAGCTTGGTTTTGGCAGACGCAAAAGCCAACTTGAAGACCGACCCCCCTGGCCCAGGCACGCCAGTGCGCTGAGCTTGCGACACATTGCGCAAAGTCAAGGCCCACAAAGCATCCAGCTGCGCCGCAAGACGCCCGATTTCTTTGCGCAGAGCTGCGTCTTCCCAGGCAGTTCCTGAGCGCCGAGTGACCTTCTTGGCTAACTCCGCCAGCTCAGCCACCTGCGCCATAGCTGTGAGTTGCTCGCTGATGAAGGCTGTGCCTCGCTCAAAGCTGAAAGTCACCATGGCAACTCGCCAGCCATCGTTTTCAGGGCCGACTCGGTTAGCCACAGGCACCCGCACTTCGTCAAAGAAAACTTCGCAGAACTCTTCTGAGCCGACAATCGTGCGAATGGGACGCGGCGTGATGCCGGGGATGTCCATGGGGCAAATCAGCCAAGTAATGCCGCGGTGCTTGGGAGCTTCGGTGTCGGTTCGCACAAGCAGTTCGCAATAGTCCGCCGCATGCCCAAAGGAAGTCCAGATTTTCTGCCCGCTGACTACATAGTCGTCTCCATCACGGAAGGCACGGGTCTGCAGCGAAGCTAAATCAGAGCCCGCGCCTGGCTCAGAAAATCCCTGACACCATATTTCCTCGCCCTTCAATATGCGCGGCAGATGACGTTGCTTTTGCTCGTCTTTGGCCTCTTGGATGAGGGTTGGGCCGGCATGCAACAAGCCCACGAAATTCATCCCCACGTAAGGAGCGCCCCGCTTGGTGGTTTCCTCCAAGAAGATCAGGTGCTCGGTGGGTGTGGCTCCCCTGCCCCCATATTCCTTGGGCCAGTTGATGCCTGCATAGCCTGCGTCATAGAGCATCTTCTGCCACGCGCAGTCGTATTCGCGCCTGCCAGCCCAGTCCATTCTGTCGGGCGGGGCGCCGACGGAGGGCAAAACTTCCTCCAGCCAGTCAACTAGCTGCTGTCTGAATGCCAACTCTTCAGGAGTGAATCGCAAATCCATCTAGACCTCTTAAACCGCGCTAAAACTCATTTATTGCTGCTGAACTGCGCCAAGAACTCATCCACCAACTGGTTTATCTCGCCCAGCGTTTCCAGGAAATCGGGCAACTCGCCTGAGGCTGGGTCGGCTATTTCTTCCCAGGTTTCCAAAGTGGCCTTGTCTAGTTCCATCTGTTTGACTTGCTCTTGCAGCCAGTTTTGCAGGCTGCTTGACCGACTGCTACGGGTAAGAGCACCGTTTGCTGAGGAATTCGCTGGCGAACTGGTTTGCGCCACCGGAAACTCTTTGACAAACCGCTTCAGGGTGACTGTCTTGGGCGCATATTCAGGCAGCACTCGACGCACATACGCCACATGGTCAGGCGCCATGGTGATAATCAGATCGGCCCAGTTGGCATTGTATTGAGTCAACTGGGTGCTTCGGTGAGTTGGGTCGGACATACCCAGCGATGCCAGCGACTGCCTGGTGCGCATGCCCATAGGACAACCTTCAATAACATGCGTACCCGCCCCCTTCACTTCAAACAAATCACTGCGATGACGGGTGATGACAGCAGCCATGACCGACCTAGCAGCGTTGCCGGTGCAAACATACAGCAGCTTGGGTTTGACCTGGGGGAACTTGGGTTTGAGCAGTGGGAGCTTGGGGGTGGTCGTGGAGAGCTTGGGTTTGACCTGGGGCCTAGGTTTTTTAGAGAGCCTGGGTGTGTTTGAGAGCCTGCGGCTGCCCTCGCCATCCACCCCTTCGCCCTCCCCCACCGAGGGCCACCCGATGGCTATTTCGTCTGAACCCACTAACTTTTGGCTACTTCAGACGCCAACTCAGACAATGGCACAACTTCAGCTGCCACTGGCCCAGGCGTGCTGTCGGGTAAGAACCATCTGAAGAAAATCCTGCCGTGCGGACGTCTCTGAGTGGAAATCCAGTTGGGCACACCGGGGTCTTCGTGGGAGATGATGATCTCCCAGTTTCCGTCTTCGTCTGTGTCAATACGTGAGCCGTTGGCGGTAACCGGGTCGTAATCGTAATTAAAGGTGTGAAGGAATTGATTCCACAAACAGACATTCCAAAATACACACTTGGGATTGCGCCCCCTCAGCACCAAAGCTTCGCCATCGCCCAACTCAAATGCCCCCATCGCATAAGCAGCATCGCCTGCGGCCCAGCCGAAAGTGACTTTTGGCACGGGGAATGGGTCGCTGACGTGATTGACCTGCCCCAAATCAAGCGGCACCATAGCGGCTTGGTCTTTCAACCAAGTGACGACCGTCCTGAATCGGCGCGCCAACTCCTCGTCGGTCAACTCATAGGGCGGAGCTTCGTCCAGACATTCAATATCCCAGACGGCTTTGCGGCCATTGACCGGGTCGTTCATGTAATCGCGGGTGATGGCCACCACCGCGTCGGACTCCAGCTTGATCCAGTTGCCCTCGTGCTCGTTCGGGCTCAAAATCATAGTGTAAGTGCCGTCTGGATTCGCATCCATCTGGGTGGTATTCAACATCCCGACGATGCGCTCAGAGTAACGCCCGTCATCTGGCCCGCCATAAACGGTGAGCGAAAGGTAGACGGCATCGCCTGGGTCAACCGTTGCTTTGTAGGTTCGGGACGGGTCAATCGGAGCCATGAAATAGAAGGCATCGCTGTTGTCGCCTCCCCATTTTTTGACTGGGCCGACAATCTCCACAAAGCGGGGCTTGAATTTGTCGCCCCAGACATACACTTCCATAGCCACCTGCGTGATGGAGAAAATCCATTTGTATCCCTCTAAAACACCGGACGGATCGCCTTGGATTGCCTTTTCGCCCTTGAGGAATTTCTCATCCATGGACGACAGGATTTCCATCAATTCCTTGAAGACGGCGGTGGTTTGGTATTGGGTTGGTGCGGATGATGTGGATTCTGACATTGGGGTTGCCTTTCGTGGTGCTGGTTGCGTTGTGGGGGGAGGGGGAAAACTGGCGGGGTTGCAGGGTCGGTGCTGGTGGTCGGGTCGGCTTCGGCGGGCTTCAGTTGGCGGGCTTCAGTTGGCTGCGCTCGGTGTGAATTCCACTTCTATGGAATCGTACGCTCTGGTGAAAACTGCAGGGACGATCTTGGGTTCGGGCGCACCCTCGGCTAGTCGCATATCGCCCAATCGCTGAAGGAGCTCTTCAAACATGACCCGAATTTCAATGCGAGCCAAGCTGGCGCCAAGGCAAAAGTGGGTGCCGAAGCCGAAAGCAACATGGTGATTGTGCTGGCGTCTCACGTCGAAGACATCGGGGGCCTCAAACACTCGCTCGTCCCGGTTGGCCGAGCCGTACATCAGCAGGATTTCATCGCCCGCTCGGATGTGCTGGGAGCGGAATTCGTGGTCGGCCATCGTGGTGCGTCGCATATTCAAGATGGGCGACACCCAGCGGATGAATTCCTCTACCCCGGTCTCACCCAGGATTGACAGGTCGTTTTGCAAGATTTCTCGCTGGTCTGGGTGGCGTATCAACTCATAGCAGATAGCCCCAATGACCGTGCGCGTCGTCTCAGCGCCGCCGTCTAGCACCAGCAGAGCTTCGTGCACGATTTCGTCATCGGTCAGCGGCTCGCCGTCAAGTCTGGCATGAACCCAGGTTGAGATTAGGTCATCCCGAGGGTCGTCTCGGCGCTGTTCCATGATCTGAATGCATTCCTGAGCAAACCAGAGGATCAAATCGGTGGAAGGCCCGTCCAAGGGGCGCTCGCTGCCATCCAGCGGATACTGCCCGGCTTCATGCATGGTCACTTCAGACACTTCCCTGCAGCCATCCCAAAGTTCAGGCGGGAAACCCAGCTTGGCCGAGATGATATTGGCCGGCAGAGGCGCTGCCAGATCCCGTATCACCTCGCAATGGCCATGCGGAGCTACCTTGTCTATGAGATGCGTTACGTGCGCTCGGATTTCGTCTTCCAGTTGCTTGACGGCTCTGGGGGTGAAATCCCTGGCTACCAGCCGGCGCTGGTTTTGGTGGCGGGGGTCGTCCTTGTTGATCATGGAATCGCCCGATTGGATGCGGGGGCGCGAACCCGAAGCCGAAGAGTAGAGTTTGGCGTTTTTCTCTATGGTGATGACGTCTTCATAGCGGGAGATGCCCCAGAGCTTGTGAAGCTTGTCCCAGTAGCAGGGGGCGTTGTTTCGCAAGTTGGCGTAGGTATCCCAAGGGTTGACGTATAGTTCGCCATCCAGCAGATTGACCTCGCCGTCGGCTACTGCCTGGTCGGCGGAAGTTGTGGTGGTAAGCGTCATTTTTTGCGTGGTGTTGGGTGGTATTGTGCAGTATTATGGGCGGCGTCGGGCGGTTTTCAACTGTAACCGTATTCCACGGTGAACTCAGTGCCTGGCAGCCCCGGCGTGATCAACCCCGCTCTCCAGCCTCCGTCCACCGAAAGCTCCGCGCCTGTAACGTATGAAGCTGCATCGCTGGCCAAGAACAGCACGGCGTTGGCGATTTCTTCAGGGCGTCCGATGCGGTTGATGGCTTGGAATTGATACGGCTCTTTTTCAGCGGTAGGGTCGTTCATGGGGTTGCCCATCAGGGTGTTGACTCCGCCGGGATGGACTGAATTGACCCTGATGCCGAAGCGCCCCCATTCAATAGCGGCGGTCTTGGTCATGCCTCGAATGGCAAACTTGGATGCGGTGTAGGAAATGAGGCCATTTTTGGACTGCATCCCGTCTATGGAGGAGATGTTGACTATTGAACCGCCCCCCTTGGATTTCATTTGCGGGAACACCGCTTTCATGCCCAGGAAAGTTCCAATCTGGTTGACGTTGATGACCTTCATATAGTCTTCCAGAGAGGTGTTCTCAATGGCTGCCGGAACCAAGATGGCGGCGTTGTTGACCAGCACTGAAGCACCTCCGATGTCGGCGACAACGGCAGCAGCGTGGGCCCAGTCGGATTCTGAGCTGACGTCAAGATGCACGAAAGTAGCTGCTTCGCCGATGTCGGCGGCAACAGCTTCGCCTTGTTCATCTAGCACGTCGGCAACTATAACTTTGGCTCCTTCGCTGGCGAAAAGTCGGGCTTCAGCTTCGCCCTGACCTCTGGCGGCACCCGTGATCAGGGCTACCTTGCCGGCTACGCGACCTTCTGATAATGCCATGTGTTCCCTTTCTGTCGGTTTTTGATTTGGCTCATGGAGGTGATATGAAGATTTTTTGCTCTGGGCTTTGCGCTGGTCTCCATGTTGTCCATTTTTTATAGTAGTGGAAATTAGCCGCGGGGTTTTGGTGAGCTCGAGTTTGTGTGCAACACTGCTGTGCAATACTGATATGCAATACTGGCGTTGGGAGTGCCGGTGCCTTTGTGCCACGCTCCTGCATCCAGCCAACAACCACACAGAAAGGAAATCTTATGCCACTCATCGGAGGCAATATCTCAGAAATGGAAAGCGCGGCCGGGCGGTTTGCGCTGACCGGGCAAGACACGTTTGCCCGCAGCCAGGAAGTCTCAGCTTTTGCTCGCAGCCAGCAAGCCGAGTACGACGCCTTGGCGAACGCTCTCGTCAACCACATCAACTCCAAGGCAGCGGAGTGTCGCAGCCAAGCTCAGGCGATGCGGTCGGTTTTTGCCAGCACCAACTGGCAGGGTAATTCTCGGCTGGTGGTGGAAGACGCGGAAGCCAACTTGGCCGTCAACCTCAACCGGATTTTGGACAACGCCCAAACCACCGCACAGGATTTCAAAACCAAGCTGGCCGAGTTCGTGGCCAACTATGAGGAGACTGTCATATCAGGGCAGTTCATGTCGGCCATGTCATCGCTCAAGACCACCTATGAACAACTGGGTCAGGCAACCAGGCAAGTGGCTGCTGGATTTGAAGCGGCAGACCGGTCGGTGATACTGAGGTAGCGGTAGGGGCGGCAGTGTAAAAACCACCCTTGCCCTCACCTCCTGGGATAGCGAACAGTCGCTTTAGCAGGCTCCCGCTTAATGGGATCGGGAGAAAAATGCTGATTTCGCAAAACCGAATTCTCCGGGTTTGGCGGCACCAAATTTACCACCTCGGAGATCTCACCGGAATCCTCATCATCCGAAGCCCTCTTCCAAAAAAACAATCTCCTGAAACCCATCACTTCCTCCTTTTCTTTGAGTTTTTCTTCTGTCTTTTATCAAGAACGAAAATTAAAATTTGAGCGTTGCCAAAGTCAGTGCTGAAACGGTAACGCCCAGTTTCATTGAATACTCTGTCCAGTATAGCTTTTGTTTCTTCACCTAACACAATTTTAGCTGAAATAGACTGCAAAGCTTGTTCAACAGCCCCAGATCTGAGCTTTTGGCTTGAAAATACTAGAGAAACACCAACTTTTTGGGTATTGTCGTCAATTTTCACAACTGTAATATCCCTGCGCGATCGCTTCCCCACCAAAAATGGCCGTCTGAAATACATGTCCTGGCTCACAATCTCCGGCAAGTCTCCTTCAATGCCTGAAGCCAGCACAAACTCAACTGAATTTTTGATTGCTTCTTGGGCATCCAAGATTTGTTCCCGCCCCTGAGCGTGGGCACCGTAAATCCAGGCTATGGATACACCCAACACCAAACTCAGAGTGGTAGCAATTTCAATGGCTGTGTCAAGCCAAGAAATATCAGCTAAAAACATTTTTTGACCTCCGTGCTGTTAGCAGGCTGCTGCTGGCCCAGATTTTAAATCGGCACTGTTGCATCCCAATCTGCGCTGCTGCTGCATCACCCTCCCGTTTGCGCTTGTCACCAGCCAAGAAGCTTTGGCAAAAGTAAGTAGCCTAGAAATTCAGTAAATCCGTGCCGGCAACCTCCAATGAACATCCAGAGCAACTCACAAAGCAGCAGTTCCAGAATTCGTCCTGTCGCTACGGCTCGCATCCCCACTCATTTTGGCGAATTCACAGCCCATGCCTTTGCCGATGAAAGCTGCCACAGAGAGCATTTGGCCTGTGTGTGGGGAGATATTGCAGGCCAAGAACCCGTGTTGGTGCGCGTGCATTCTGAGTGCATAACCGGAGATGTGCTGGGGTCGCAGCGCTGCGACTGCGGCACGCAGTTGGAAATGGCAATGGAGCTGATCGGCACTGCTGGAAGGGGTGTGTTGCTGTATTTGCGCAACCACGAAGGCAGGGGCATCGGGCTGAAGCACAAACTCAGGGCGTATGAACTTCAAGATGCCGGTCATGACACCGTTGAAGCCAACTTGCACCAAGGTGTTCCCATTGATGCACGGGACTACGACATCGCCGTGAAGATGCTCAGACAGCTTGGCATTTCAACAATTCGGCTGCTGACCAACAACCCCGCCAAGATTGAGCAACTGGCCCAACTCGGCATCACCATCTCAGAGCGAGTTCCGCTTGAGACATTGCCGTCTCAGGAAAACATCGGCTACCTTCGGACTAAGCGAGACAAGCTTGGACATTTCTTGAACCGCTTGTGAAGGTGAATACTTCTCCACACAAGCGATAAGGCAATGTCGCTTCAGCAGCCAAACACACCGCATTCCTCTATTGACCAAGCTGAGGACAGCGGGCGGTTTCAAAATGGGACCGATTTTGCAGGCTATAGCCCTGAAGACACGCAACTGGACCCGTCTAAGCCTATTGGGTATGCTTGGAAACTTCTTTTCATTGTGCTTTTAGGACTTTTGGCGCATGGATCAACCCTTACCATCATTGGAGCCTCACTCAAACAGATCTCAGATGATCTAGACACAACAGAAACTCTGTTGGCATGGACATTGACTGGTGCTTTCCTGGCGCAGGCCATCGGCACCACCATAGCCGGCAAGCTGGGCGACCTTTACGGGCACCGCAATGTATATCTGGCCGGCTGCAGCTTGTTTGTGCTGGGCTTGTTTTCCAGCGGGTTTGCATGGAATCCGATAAGTTTGATTGGTTTTCGCATTTTGTCGGGGTTGGGGGGTTCCATGATGATCCCGACAGGCATGGCCATGATCATGATTGCCTTTCCGGTGAACATGCGTGCTCGCGCACTGGGCTGGTTTCATGCAGTAGCTACGGGCGGCCCGGCAGTGGGTCTGGCAGTGGGCGGCTCGGTTGTGGATTTGCTGGGCTGGCGGGCCGTTTTCTTTCTGTATGGGCCGTTCGCACTGGCAGGCGGAGTGTTCGCCTACTTCGTGTTTCGATCAACAGCGCGCAAAGAAAATGTTTCCGTTGATTATGTTGGTTCAGTGCTGCTGGCGGTTACAGCTACAGGCTTGTTGCTGGGTATAGACAGGGGCGCCAGTCAGGGATTTGGCAGTGGGTTTGCGCTGGCCCTTTTGGCTACTGGTGTGATGGGGTTTGTGCTGTTTCTGGCTTCGCAGATGAGATTTGAAAGCTTGCTTTCAAAAAATGGTTCGCTGGCTGGTGCCAAAATTCTGGCCGTCAACCGAGCGCAGCCTCTAGTTCCGCTTAAATATTTTCGCTTGGCCAACTACTCCGGCTCGGCCGCTACTTTGGCTTTGACCAACTTTGTCTACATGGGGGGCTTTGTGGTTACTCCCCTTTTGCTGCAGGACCATTTTGGGATTGAACTAGCGGTAGTAACGCTGTTTTTGCTTATCCGGCCACTGACCTTTAGTTTGGGATCACCCTTCGGGGGAATGCTGGCCAAGCACCCGGGAGAGCGTTTTGCCACGGTGCTGGGATCGGTTTGCATGGTGGCGTCAATGGCGGTTTTTGCCGTCAGCCCTCATTTGGACATGTTGTGGATGGCCATCATCGGGCTGGCCTTGTCGGGCGCCTGTTTTGGTTTTGTGATGCCATCTCTGCAGCTTGTGATATCCAAGACCATCCCACCAGAAGATCTGGGCGTGGCTATGGGCGTTACCCAGACATTGTCCAGCCTTGCCGTAGCCTCCGGAATCCAGACTTTGCTGCTGGTGCTAGGAGACGGACGCTCTCCTGGAGATTTCTCTGCTGCCTATCTTGTGGGATGTGGCATAAGCATCTTGGCTGTTTTCTCTTCCAGCTTCATTAGAAGTTCCGAATTAAATCAATATTAAAATCAATATTGACAGTCACTAAACAGCCGACACGGGCCAAGCAGTCCTGACCTGCCAGCCCAGTTTGTTGGCAAATTTAAAGGGCAAACTCAAATCGGGTTAACTCAACAACTCTGGATGATAATGCTCCACCATGCGACGCATGCCGTCTTGCCAACTGACTTCAGTCTCGCCAACTAGTGAGTGCATGCGGCTGTTGTTGGTGATTACGCTCTGCAAAACATCAGGCGTGGACTCAATTTTGGCTTCTTTGCCAACTAGACCAGCTAGAAATTCACTCCATTCCTCAATGCTGACAGTCTCTTTGCCGGCCCAATTCAAAGTTATAGCCGGCACGGAAGCTACATTCAGCAGCTTGGGAATTTGACGCAAGATGTCGTCATCGTGAATTGGGTTGTAGACGCTAGGGCTGTTTGAATGAACATGAACAGGCTGGTCGGCCAGAATCATCTCCAAATGCATCAACGGCCAGCCACCGCTGTGGCCGTAGGGAACGTTCAGGCGGGCTATAACAGTCGGAAGTTCCAGTAGTCGGGCCATCAGCCTGGCTGAGCTTTCGCTGGCAATCTTGCAAATGCTGTAGGTCGGCATGAAGCTTTCCATCATTGGCACTCTGTGGTTGTCGCCAAGGGGATCTTCTTCGGCAAATGGATGGTGGTTATTGGGCTGATAGACCGCCGTGGAAGAGCAGTGCAAAAAAGCAGTTGCGCTCTGGCAGTGATCCATCAACAAACCAGTTCCCTCAGCATTCGCTTTCAAGTCGTCTTCAAAGCTCGAAGTCTTGGCAACAGCGAAGTGTAAAACGTAGTCAGGGTTGCGGGGTGTCTCGCTGAATTCTCCCGACCCTAAATCTGCGACTACACAGTTGACTCCGGCTGCCTCAAGCTGCTCTCGCAGGGAAGGATTAGAAAAACGGGCCAAGCCTATGACGTCGTTATCGCGTGCCAAAGCCTCCGCAACGGGCTTGCCGACTTGTCCTGTCAAACCTGTGATGACAATTGTCTTGTGCTTTAACATTTTGCCTCCTGTGCTGGCTGTAGATTACGATGGCTAGAATAAATCTTATTGGCGGGTGTAGTTCAATGGTAGAACATCAGCTTCCCAAGCTGAGAGCGGGGGTTCGATTCCCCTCACCCGCTCAATACTAGCCTGCTATCTGATGAACTGCTGGCCTTGACTGCCAGTGCTGGTTCAATTGGGTTTCAGGTTCCAAAACCCGCCTGAACATAAACAGCTTGTCTAGTTGTCTAGGGAAACGGCTATGCCGGCTAAGCTTGGGCCTCAGCCGATCTCAGCACTTCCAAAATGTTGTCTCGAATGATGTCGGCCAACTCTGGATTTTCCTTCAGGTGAAGCTTGGCGTTCTCTTTGCCCTGGCCCAGTTTTTCACCCTCAAAGGTGTACCAAGCACCAGACTTGTTGACTACGTCCCTGTCAACACCGACATCCAGCAGCGAACCTTCTAGGCTGATGCCCTGTGAATACATGATGTCAAACTCAGCCACTCTGAAGGGTGGGGCGCACTTGTTTTTGGCGACTTTGGCTCTCGTTCGGTTGCCGATCATGTCGGTGCCGTTCTTGATGGCTTCAATTCGCCTCACGTCTATGCGCACCGAAGAGTAGAACTTTAGCGCCCGACCGCCAGGAGTGACCTCGGGCGAACCAAACATCACGCCTACCTTTTCACGCAACTGGTTGATGAATACGCATGTGGTATGCGACTTGTTCAAGTTGGCAGTCAGCTTGCGCATGGCTTGTGACATGAGGCGAGCCTGAAGCCCCACGTGAGCATCTCCCATTTCGCCTTCCAACTCGGCTCGCGGAGTAAGGGCTGCCACCGAGTCAACCACAATTACGTCAACTGCTCCAGAGCGAATCAGCTGGTCGGCAATGTCAAGGGCCTGCTCGCCGGTGTCGGGCTGTGAGATCAGCAAGTTGTCAATGTCAACTCCGATAGCTTTGGCATAGATGGGATCCAAGGCATGCTCGGCATCAATGAACGCGCACACTCCGCCTGATTTCTGGGCTTCTGCCACTATATGCAGTGCCAGAGTTGTCTTGCCTGAAGATTCGGGCCCATAGATCTCCGTTACTCGCCCACGGGGAACCCCGCCGATGCCCAAGGCAATATCAAGCGCCAAAGCTCCGGTGGGAATGGCTTCCACTCGCATGGCAGCGCGCTCGCTCATCTTCATGATGGCCCCCAGACCATGACGTTTTTGAATCTGCTGCAACGTCATGTCCAAGATTTTGTCGCGCTCGGTGGTATCGCGGGATGGGGCGGAACTGCCGCCACCGCGGGCTGCAGTTGAGCCATTGGCTGCTACTGATGCCGGTGCCGGCTTTGAGCCTGGGGCAGTTGGGGCACTGGCTGGCTTGGCAGGCACTTGGGTGGTTGCGCCTTGTGGAACTGAGTTGGGAGTTGGGCCACTTCCGGGAGGTGTGCTCACGGTGTTGCTCCTTTTTGTGGTTGTTGTCTGTGCCATATTTTTATCCTTTCTTGGCTTGTTTTTTGTTATTAAGCGATATTAGAGAGGGGGTCTGACATTATTACCCGAAGTCCAGACGCTGGCTGCAAATTATTTTCCCAGCCAGCGGGTTGCACAACTAATGGATTGACGGGTAATGTGTTGACGGGCTTCGCGGCCGGCCCCAGCGAGCAACTGCACTGCCACTTCTTGGCAGCAGGCTGCGCAATCCAGCCCTTGCTTTTAACGACATCCGGTTTAGCCATCGCTTTTAGTTTATCCGTCAAAGCTGCATAGGTGAACATTTGTTCGTATTTCATATTTAAGTGGTGGTGCTGCACTGAGCCAGTCGACTGCCTGACTTCCTATAGACAACCATTTCCAATAAAATTGGCATATAGCCAAACCCACCAAACCAATTCCCCAAACCGACTTCGGAGCAGTCCAATGAGCACCACCGACAAGCCAAATGATGCCGAACTCAGGCAGCGTCTCACTCGTGAGCAATACGAGGTAACCCAACATGCCGGCACTGAACGGGCTTTCAGCGGACAATACTGGGACTGCCATAAAGACGGCACCTACCACTGCATTGTTTGCGATATAGAGCTGTTTTCCAGCGGTGCCAAATACGACTCCGGAACTGGCTGGCCAAGTTTCTGGGAAGAAATCAGCCAAGGCAAGGTGGAACGCCATACAGACATGTCTTACGGCATGATGCGCACCGAAGCCGTATGCGCCAGTTGCGGGGCACACCTAGGGCATGTTTTCCCTGATGGCCCCCGACCCACAGGCGAACGCTACTGCATGAATTCTGCTTCGCTGCGCTTGGAGGAAGCTCCGCAAGATTAGAGCGGCAAAACTAGCTTTGGAAAGCTGACAAGCTCAAATTCAAAGCTTGCGCAAACCCAAAAGTCCCACGCCCAACTCAAGCCCCGGCACCTGACTCAGCCAAACGACGACCGCAACCTAACGCCAAACTCAACCCAAAGCCAGCAGGCGTCGGCGGAGATTGTTCAGCACCGTCAAAACCGTAAACAACTGGACCTGCTCTCGCGCAAAAGGCAAGTCCACCTTCATGCTCTCCACTTCGCCGCGCACTGCCGTTGCCATGCAGACGGTTCCCGGCGGGTGTCCCTCCAAGGAGTCGGGCCCAGCCACACCAGTTGTGGCTACAGCACATGTCGTCCCAAGCAAGTCGCACACGCCCAGAGCCATCTGCTCAGCTGCTGCGGTGGAGACGACTGGGCCTTCAGGCACGCCCAGCAAGTCAAACTTCACTTCGGGGGCATAGCTCACCACGCCTCCCTTCAGCACGTCGCTCGCCCCAGGCACGGCCGCCAGCCGAGCAGCCACCAGCCCGCCTGTGAGAGATTCGGCTGCGGCCAGCGTCTCGCCCCGCTCCCGGCAGAGCTGCAACACTGCTGATTCCATCGTCTCGTCATCCACCCCGAAAACTGCTTCATTGCCTATCGCTCGCCTGACGGCTGCTTCCTCAGAATCCAGGATTTCCCGCACGGATGCCTCGGAGTCACCCTTGGCGGTTATGCGCACCTTCAGCCCGTCCAGAGCACTAGCCAGAAAAGCAATGGTGGCATGTCCCAGTCTGTCAAGGCGCTCAATCTCACCCGACAGCTTCTCCGCCAGACCCGATTCGGAATCGCCCCAAGTGCGCAACGTCCGGCTGACGATGACCTGGGTTATCCCGGCGCGCTGCTGCAGATCGGGAATGACCCACTCTTCCATCAGCACTTTCATCTCCCACGGCACACCTGGCACCGCATAGACAACTTTCTCCAGAGCTTCGCCTTGAGGCCCTTTGGTTCTGACAGGGCACATCAACCCCGGCGCCGTGCCTGGGATGATTGAGCTGACCTTGGCTCCGTCTGGCACATCGGCTTGGCGCAGATTGTTGCTGGGCATGTCTCTGCCTCGGTCGGTGAAGATGGAACGGATACGCTCGGCAGCGGTTTCGTTCTGGACTAGTTCGGCACCCATCACGGCAGCCAGCACTTCTCTGGTGATGTCGTCGTGGGTGGGTCCCAGCCCGCCACAGACGATGACCGCGTCACTGCGTTCAACCGCCTGGGAGATGACGGCGAACATCCGATTGAAGTTGTCGCCGACCTTGGTCTGATGGTAGGAGTCGATGCCCAGCTCCGCCAAGCGCTCGCCAATCCAGGAGGAATTGGTGTCCACAATTTGCCCTAGCAATAGCTCGGTGCCTACCGCAACTACTTCGCAGTTCATTTTTTCTCCTTGGTGGTTTGGTGGTGTTACGATTTAGTCTTGAACGCTGATTTCTGACGACTGGGGGCGTCCGTCCCAGACATATTGGGCGCCGGTGTAAAAAGTGATGGCCACCGAAGCCCAAATTAATGCAGTGTGCAGCTCATCCAGGTCTTTCAGCGGCAACAGAGCAGCTGCCGTGAGCGTAGTTCCCTGAAGAGCGACTTTCCATTTGGCTAGCTTGCGGGCAGGCAGCGAGATGCCCTTGCGAGCGTAGAAGACTCTTAAGACGCTCATGCCGATGTCTCGCAGCCAAATCAGTGCCACGGGCAGCCACCAGTAACGTCCGACTGCCACAAAACAGGCGGCGCATCCCAACACCACAACTTTGTCGGCAAAAGGATCCAGAAATGCCCCCAAGCGGCTCTCCACCTGATAGTGCCTGGCCAACCAGCCGTCTAAGGCATCGCTCAGGGCAACCGCGCATGCCATCACCACCAGCCCCCAGGAGGCACCTTTGTCGTCTTCGGCTCGCAACACCAGCCAAAACACAACTGGCGCCATAAAAAATCGGCTGATTGTAAGCGCATTGGGCCACCCGATGACAGAATTGGAGGAGACTTTGAGACCGGGAGAGCTCAGTCTGCTAGCCATTTTGCTGGGATGTTGGATTCTGGCGGCTCGTTGGCTTGGCTGCTTAGACATCTGGCCTCAGACCTCTTGGGGTTTTGCTTCCAAGTCAAGCCCGACTGCGCCTACAACTTCAACTTGGGCAAACTCCCCCACTGCCAAATCGTCAGGCACGTTGATGATGCCGTCAATCTCTGGGGCCTCACGATAGCTGCGTGCCACTCCGTGGGTGTCCACCAGAACTTCGATCTGCTGCCCGATTAATTTGAGGCGACGATTCTCACTGATGGTCTCTTGGGCGGAACGCAACTCAGCCAACCGATCTGCCATCAGTTCTTTGGGGACTTGACCGTCTAAAGTTTGGGCATAGGTTCCCTCTTCGGGCGAGAATTCGAAAAAGGCGCACCAGTCCAGTTGCGCTTCCTCAATGAATTCCAGCAGTTGTTCGTGGTCGTGTTCAGTCTCACCTGGGTAACCAACTATGAAGTTGGAGCGGAAGGCTGCTTGCGGCTCTTGTCTGCGGACATCGGCTATGCGAGCCAAGAATTTCTCGCTGTCGCCCCAGCGGCGCATTCGGCGCAACAAGGAGCGCGAGACGTGCTGAAGCGAGAGGTCAAAATACGGGACTTCGGTAGCACAAATGGCTGATGCCAACTCATCGGTCAAATCTGACGGGTAGAGGTAGAGCAGGCGCACCCAGTCAACTTGGGAAGAGACAGTTTCCAACAGCTGGACTATTTGCTTGTTGCCTTGGTCTCGCCCAAAAGCTGCCAAATCCTGTGCTACCAGCACAACTTCACGCACCCCAAGTGCCGCTATCTCTTCACAGATTGACTGGATTGTGCGGGAACGCTGCGGGCCACGAAACTGAGGGATGGCACAATAACCGCACTTGCGGTCGCAGCCCTCGGCTATCTTCACATAAGCCCAAGGCAACTCAGAAGCGGGGCGAGCCATATTGAGCAAGTCCATAGTGGGCAAAGTTGTCTTGCCTGGTGCCGCGGGCTTTGTGCCAATAGTAACCGGCACCCCGAAACCAACTACCGCATCAACCTCCGGCAACTCAGCTTCCAACTCGGCCCCGTAGCGCTCTGCCAAACAGCCTGTCACAACTAGCTGTGAGGGGCCACTCTTGAGCCGACCGGTCAAGCTCAAAATTGTGTCAATCGATTCCTCCCGGGCAGATTCCACAAAAGCACAGGTATTGACCACCACCAAATCAGCCTCTGTGGGATCAACCGCCAAACTCATCCCATCTGAGGCCAAGAAACCTGCGATTTTCTCAGAATCAACCTGGTTCTTGGGACACCCGAGCGTCTCTATCCAATAGCTTTCTGTCATCAAATTTAGCTTATGAATGAATTACCGTGCAGGTAGCCCTTTAACGTTGCTACAGCGGATTCATGTCAGCACCTCCTTTACTCCCATGGGGATTTGGCTCCAAAGTTGCCCATCTAACTCACGACCACCTGCCTTAGGTGTGAGACCACCCCACTGTTTGAAGAAGAAAGGCACATCGGCTTCAATGCAAATGTCCCGTAATTCCCGTAGCCAATCTGCATCAACTGGGCGAGCGCCTAGCCCAGATTCGCCACCTGCGATCACCCAGTCCAAACCAGTCAAATCCAGCTTTAGTGGACCCAAAAGAGGTTCGGCCGAAAGGAACTTTATTTTTGCCGGAGTTTCACGAAGGTGGTCAGCTCTGAAAACGTAGCGAGAGTTCTCAATGGAAACACCCATCCAAATATTTTCTTCCCAAGGCAAATCTTTAGCCACCTCGGCTAATCGCTTGCTGCGCTTCGTCAAAACTTGATAGGTGTGTTGAGGAGTATCTGCCATTACCCCAAACACTCGCTTAATGAAATCAAGAGGTACTTGAGGGTGAAACAAGTCAGACATGGAATTGACAAAAATCAACCTGCCGCGCTTCCAGCGGTATGGAATTCCCAAAGCATTCTCATGACACTGCAAGCCAAAACCGGGGCCGCTCGTTTTCAAAGAGCCATCAAATTGGTATTTAGCTGACCCCATCAACTTCAGTCGCCCCGCTAGACGCAGGGCATAGCAATGGTCACAACCTGGGGAAATTCGGTCGCAACCCGTTGTGGGATTCCAAGTTGCTTCGGTCCACTCAATATCGCTTGTTTGAGCCATGTCCAAAGATTACCCAAGGGGTCTGACATTTTGCCCAATTCCTTCAGTCAAGTTTGAGCGGAAAATAGAGAGGGTGCTAGAATTCAGACGACATGCTCAAGAGATGATGAACGGCATGGACACAAACCAAGATGCCAGCAGCAATGCCGACTCCCAGCGGCTGATTTTTTGGCGTGTGGTGGCTGAGATAGCCATCCAGAACATCATTCCGACCATGATGAAGGTAGCAATGCTTGACAGGTTGCTGTCTTCCAGCCCAGAATTCCCAAGCACTCCCACAAGCCCCCCAACTGCCAGACAATTAAATATATTGCTCCCCAAAACATTGCCCACTAAAAGTTGATTCATGCCCCGGCGGCTGGCAGCTGCAGCAGTAACTAGTTCGGGCAAAGACGTGCCTACTGCTACCACCGTCAGCCCCACAAATCCCGACCCCAAGTCCAGTTCGTCGGCGATCCTTTCCGCCCCGGCTACAAGCAATTGAGCGCCCCCGACTGTTCCGAGTATCCCTACCAAGAGCCAGACTACGTCACTAGCTAAACTGTATTCCTCAAGCTTGCCGCTTTTGCTGCCAAACCCATGCGTCAAAACCTTTTTCCAGTCTGATTTCGTGCTAACTGCGGCATCGGTGTCTGCTGGTTCGGCTGCTGAGAACTCCTCATCTGTGAACTCCTCAGGCGAAGGGACGGATTCCGCATCGGCCTCACTGTCGGCCTTTTCAATGTCGGCCGTCCCGAATCTTGGCCCCGAACTTTCGTCTTTGAGCCATTTGAGTGCTGCTTCAAAGTCGGAAACGCCTGATGCCGAACCAGGTCTTAGAACTGCCAGAAACTCCCTGGCATAGAGGCTAAGCATCACCACCACCAGAGCGACAAACAAAATCACTCCTTCTATTCGTGACAATCCGTCTTGAACCAACATGGCAAAAACCACCACCGAGGTCAGACAAGCTGGCAGTTCTCTGTAAATCTGCTGCCGGCGGACTGGAACAGGCGTAATCAAGGCGGCAACCCCCAGAACCAGCGTTACGTTGGCAACATTTGAGCCGATTATGTTTCCCACGCCCAAGTCAACATCTCCGCTAGCAGCAGCCCAGCCGGAAACCGCCAGCTCAGGGGCGCTGGTGCCAAAGCCGACTATGACGGCGCCGATGATGACCTGCGAGATATTGAATCGGGTGGCGATTTGGCCTGCATGGACTACCAGCCTGTCAGAAGCGAATCCGAGCACCGCCAATCCAATGATGCAATAGATTACGCCCAGGGCCATCTAAGCCTCCAATGCGGGCCGCGCGTTCAAAGCCCGGGCGCGCCGTCCGGAGCAGGGGCTGTTGGCGGCGAAGCATCTGTGTCAAACACAGCCTGCGTAGAAGCCACCGGCACGGAATCCACCGAAGCTGAGTTGACAGAGTTAACACGGCTAGCTTCAGCCGGCGCCGCAACCAGCCCCGTAGCCGCCAAATCCAACTTCTCACTAGGCAAAATCTCAGACCCAGCTTCATCGTCAAGATCAACATCTTCCTTCGGGTAGAAAAAAACCACAATCAAACAGGTCAAGAAAACAACCCCAGCCGCCACACCTAGCCCCAATGTCATACCATCGTCAAAAGCGTCCACAGCTGCTATCTGCAAGCGCTCACCTATACTGCCGCCAATCCTCATGGAAGCGATCAAAGCCCGACCTATGGAATCCTGAGCGCTTTCCAAAGCGCCCACCGCTTCTTGAGACCCTGAGACAGACGCCTCAACTGACAGCTCATCTATCGTGCTGCCAATCTCACGCCGGTAGCCGACCGACAACAAACTTCCCACAATGGCAATCCCGATAGACCCGCCCACTTCTCTGGTGGTGTCGTTCACAGCCGAACCGACCCCGGCTTCATCACTTGGCAGCGAACTGACAATGCGCTGGGTGACGGTCGGCATAAGCAAAGCCGCCCCACAAGCACCCACCAGCAGGCACAACAAGACACTCCAATAGGGCATAGCTGGAGTAATAATGGCCAGCCCGGCTATGCCCAAGCTCACCAGAAGCAGCCCGCGTGAGACGATTTTCCGCGTGCCGATTTTGGCGGCCAAGGCAGCACTGCGGGGCGCCACCAGCAGCATCACCACAGCTGAAGGAGACATCCGCAGGCCGGCATCCAGCGCCGAATGCCCCTGGGCGAACTGGAAATACTGCGTCAGCATGAACAGCCAGCCGAACAAGCCGAAAAACACCACTGTCATCACCAGCGAATTCAGCGTGAAGCTCCTGTTCTTGAAATAGACAGGGTTCAGCATTGGGTGCTGGGTGGAGCGCTCCCAAATGATGAAACATATAGTCGTCAAGAAGCCCAAGGCGAACGACCCCAGCACAGCCGGGTCGGTCCAGCCATAATTCGGCCCTTCAATCACGGCAAAAACCAAGGTGCCAATGGCCACGATTGACAACAATGCCCCCAAGGGGTCAAACGGGAAGTGGTGTTCGCGCCTGTGAGACGGAGGCACCACAAAGATTGACCCGAACAGCGCCACCAGCACAATTGGAATCGTCAGCAAGAACACCCCGCCCCACCAAAACCACTTGAGTGCCAGACCCGCACCGACCGGGCCGATCATGCCGCCTGCTCCTGCAAAACCAGCCCAGATGGCTATGGCCTTGGGTTGCTCTTTGTTGGAGAACACCTCGGTGATGATGGACAAAGTAGCCGGCATGATCAGAGCAGCTCCCACCCCCATGATGGCTCTCATGACGATGATCTGGTTGGCTGCATCCGCGGCCGAAGCAATGCCTGTGGCAACTCCGAAAATCAGTAGTCCGGCGATCAGAACTTTGCGGCGGCCGTAGTGGTCGCCCAGAGACCCTAAGGGCAACAGCAGCCCGGCGAAGACCAGAGCATAGGAGTCGACAATCCACTGCAAGTCGGAGTTGGTCGCATTCAAATCGCGTTGGATACTAGGGAGAGCCACATTGACAGACGACACACTGGCCACGATCAGCACCAGCGACAAACATAGAAAGCCCAAAATGAACCAGCGCTGGGGGTGTCCCTCTTCGGAGAAAGCTGAGTTGGGTGCGTTGGCGACAGGTGAATTGGAGGCACCAAGGAAAGACGAATTGGATGTCACGGCGCCTGCGTTGCCCGCGTCGGAAACCTTGACCGTGCCAGGATTAGGAACCCCAACTTTTGAGGCTTTGGATTTATCGGAAGAATTCACTATGGAATTTCAGTTGGCAGCAAGAGCTTTCGGCAACGATAGTTTTTCAGCTTGCTGCCAAACAACATGAAGGCATTACTTAAAGCTACCTTAAAACGAATTTTTAGCTGGTTTGGGAGTTAGCTTGGGCGGCCTTTGCTGCCATTGTTGCATCGGTTCGCACCATCCCCCTTCGTTCGCCTTTCGTC
>JAPYNY010000084.1 GCA_028283145.1 Candidatus Hopanoidivorans cymbastelae | reverse complement strand
ACGCTGTACTAGCCACCGGTTGAATTGCACATGGCTTTCTTCTTGCCAGGAGTAGCGCCCTCTAGCGGCGAAACGTGAGTTCATCCCCAGCTGCACTCGGGTGGTGGCGTCTTGGTCTTGTTGCACAAACACCTGCACACCCGCATCCGACATAGCAAAAAGATGTTCAAACATGGGATGCTCCAGAGCTGACGGGTGGAGCAAATAGCCAATTTCCACATCAATTGTGGTGGGGGAAGTGGGGCGAATGGTAAAGAAAAAGACTTGGTCAGGGGCTGTGCCCACACATAAACTAGGCGGAATCAGCGCAAAACAGGAACGCCAACGCTCTGCTTCTGTCAAGTCGGGGAAAACCGGCAGCAGGGCTTTGGTGGTGGCGTTGAAGCCCCCGTCAATGTGGGTGTAGCCGTTAGTGCGGAAGATGACGTTGCTGTCGTCGCTCCAAGGTTCCGGGAAAGCTGCCAGATGGCTGGGGCAAAAATCCTGGATAATTTGGTGCAGCCGATTGGCGTGATAGCCGTCGTTGAAGTTCTCAAACATGATCTTCCAGTTCCAAGGCAAGTCCTTCAAGGTGAAAGTGCCTGGGCAGACACAGTTAGTTATGTCATAGTTGGCTAGATAAGGAGTGAAGCGCTCCAAGGAAGGGGCTAGGGTTTGCGCTTCAGGGTCAAAGTTGGCGAAAATAAAACCCTGCCAGACTTCAACCTTCAGCCTGGGCAACCCGTAATCAGCTTTGGCAAAGTCTTCGGTTCGCTCCATAGCCGGGGCTCCCAGCAGGCGCCCGTCCAAGCCATAGATCCAGTGATGGTAGGGGCAGGTGAAAGTCTTGGCATTGCCTTGGTCAACGCAAACTTGCATGCCCCGATGTTGGCAAATGGAAGAAAAGACATTGATCTGGTGATCTTTCCCCCTGGCCACAATTAGTGGCTCTCCTGCTATTTCAGTGGAGAAATAGTCACCGACTTGCGGGATTTGCGACTCCAATCCAAGACACAGCCATTCATGGCTCCACAGCTTGTCTTGTTCGAAATGGAAGAACTCCTGCGAGGTGTAAAGCTCAGGCGGCAAAGTTCTGGCATGAGCCACATCTGTGATGGACTCTTCCAGTGAGTCCAAAAATGGCTGGCTGAAGATGGAAGTGGAGCTGGCTCCATTGCTGGCAAGAATGTGGGTGGTCATAGGTCAGTCAATCGCTTGTTTTGGTGATGGTTGCTTGCGCTCATTAAATTTTATTGCTTTTAGAGTTGACTGGCTTGCTCCAGCAACATGAATTTGCGTATTTTGCCCACCGAGGTGCGTGGCAACTCATCTAGCATCACAAAATTTTGAGGACGTTTCGGTTTGCTCAGACGTTCTTCACACCAAGAGCGCAGGCTGGCTTCGCTAGGGAGATTGGCTGTATCAGCAGCCACCACAAAGCCAACGGGTACTTCATCTCGTATTTCATCTGGGCGCCCCACAACCGAGGCTTCCAACACCGCAGGATGGGCAGCCAAAACTTGTTCCACTTCCACAGTGGAGACGTTTTCTCCGGCTACCTTGAGAATTTCCGATTGGCGTCCCACGAAGTAGTGCAACCCTGTCTCAGCCCTGGTGGCTCTGTCGCCTGTCAGAAACCAGCCGTCTCTGAAGGAAGCTTCGGTTGTCTCAGGGTCGTCCAAGTAGCCTCTGAAAAGCGTTATGCCAACTTGTCCCGACACGGCTATTTCACCAACTGCATCGTCAGGGGCCTCACTGCCGTCATCCAACTGGACTTGAAGGGCGCAACCGGGTGTTACCTTGCCCATCGATTGGGGGGTAGGGGGCAAATTATCAGACAAAACGGCTGGGATGGTTTCGGTCATGCCATACAGTTGGCGCGGCTGGCAACCGAAGATCTCAGACAATGCGGTGTGCTGATCGTCAGTTATGTTTTGGGCAAACCAGCAGTGCTCCAAGCGCAAACCTTCAACTTTTTGGGCCCCACGAGCCAAAATCATGCGCATTGGAGCAGCGAACAGACTGGCATGCGTAGCCCGGTGCGTCTTGGCTTGTGCCAGAAAACGACTAGCTGAAAATTTCGGCATCAAAGCCACGGAGGCGCCAGTCCATATAGCTGAGGCAAAAGAATAGTATTGTGCGTTGGCGTGAAACAGTGGTAGAACCACTAGCTGGGTGTGGCCGGCTTGCAGTCCGGCCGCTTCAGCCATGACTTTGCCTGCAAAGCTGTAGTTGGCTTGGGTGATTTCAACTCCTTTGGGTTGCCCGGTGGTGCCAGAAGTGAAAGGGACGCCAGCCCTGTCCAGGTTGGAAATATCCGCGGACGCCGCGACGGCTTCGGCGGACGCTATGGCGGCTTCTTCGGTGTCAAAGACATTCAGTCCCTGGGCTGTCTCTGACAGTTCCAGGATTGGCATTTTGGAGCTATGGGCTGAGCCCTGTGTCTGCGCCGCCGACGACTCATAGAGTTGCACCGCTTGGCGATAGACGGCTGACCTAGTTGTGGCGCAAACCCCTATAGCTGGTTGTGTTCTTTGGAGGTGTACCGCTAGTTCTGCAGCACTGCCGTGTGGGTCGGAAGGCACCATCCAAGCCCCCAGTTTCATGGCAGCCAGCCAGATGGCTACAAAGGCAGGGGAGTTGGCCAGTGCCAGATGCACCGCCTGCCCCCTGACTACACCTTGGGAGCGTAGCAAGTTGGCTGCCCTGCCAACCAGCCGGTCAAACTCTCCGTAACTCCACTGGGCTGTCTGAGTTTGGCTGACTTCAAAAGACAGGAATAATTTGTGGCTATGAGACCCAACGGTCTCTTGCCAGACCTGCCAAAACGGTTTCGGGTCTGTCCAAGTGGCTTGCTCTGACACGGCTTGGTTTGGCACGGCCACTCAGTCTTAATCGCTTAATCGCTCGGTCTTGTTCGCTGAGCTTTGCCCTTGGTCTAAGCTTCAGCCTTCGTTGGGGGTACCGTAGCCTCCACCGCCAGGCAAATCCAGCCGTACTACATCTCCAGGATTCATATCCAGACGGGACTGGGTGGTAACCGGCTGCTCGTTGACCAGGAATCTGCCTGTAGCTCCGGGTTCACCACCAAAGATGCCCTCAGGCGGAACGCTCAATCGGCTGGTAACAGCATTCAGTTGCCAGGGCTTGGTGGTGTCCACGGTGAATTCCACTGTCTGGCCAGCACCGCCTGGTTGTCGCCCGCGACCTTGTGAGCCTTGGCGCAGTTCTTTGCGCAGGAATCTGAGGGGGGCAGACCCCTCCACCACCTCCACCGGCACAGCCGCCACGCCAGTGGGATAGGAACAAGCTGACAGTCCCGGCTTGGCGAAACGCCCTCCCACACCCCCTGCGTAAGTGAACATTGCGGTAGTAAAAGGCTGCCCGTCGGTATGATTGCCGCTGACTTGCATCGTCCAGACCGCACCTGAGCCTTCAGCCATAGTTGCTTCGGGGCGAATCTTGGCCAGAGCCTTCAGCAGGGCGTTAGGCAGGAACATCCCCACCACGTGCCGGGCCGTACACGGCTGGGGTGAGACAGCATTTACAATAGAACCTTCAGGCGCCGACACCAAAATAGGAGCCAAGCTGCCGTGATTGTTGGGGATTTCAGGGTTGAGCACGCTGCGGACGGTAAAGGTTGTGTAGGCGTGGGTGTAGTTCAGCACCACATTGATGCCCCAACGGCTGGCCGGGGAAGATCCACCGTAATCCACGTGAATTGAACCCTGCGAAGGGTCAATGGTTACTTCACAGCAGACGTCAATTATGTCTCCATCGGCTAAATCCAAAGTTGCGGAGGCGCTGTGCTGCCCTGCAGGGAGTTGTCTGATGCTGTCGCGGGTGGCTTTTTCAGAACGTGTGATGATCTCATCTGAGAGGCCTTCCAAATCGGACAGGTCGTGTTCTTCCAGCAGGTTGAGCAGGCGTTGCGCCCCGACTTCTCCCGAGGCCATCTGAGCGTGCAAGTCGCCCGACATGTGCTCGGGCTCGCGCACGTTGGACAAGATGAAATCCCAGACATCGGGCGAACGTTCATGCTGGTGCATCAGCTTGCAAATGGGAATCCAAAGACCTTCCTCAAAGACATCCCTGCCGCCTGCCCCGATGCCGTAGCCCCCCACATCGGTGTGGTGGATGGTGGAGCCGAAAAAAGCAATGGCCTTGCCGTTTTTGAAGACCGGATACAGCACGGTTACGTCCAGCAGTTGGCCGGCGGTCAGGTAAGGGTCGTTGGTGATCAGAACATCACCGGGCGAAAGTTCATCCGGGGGATACTTCTGCAGAATGGCTCCAGCGCCACGTGCCAGAGAATTTATGTGCCCCGGTGTGCCAGTAACAGCTTGTGCTACCATTCTGCCCCGCCGGTCAAACACGGCATTGGCCAGATCGCCTGCTTCACGCACAATCGGGCTGAAGGCTGAGCGCTGCAGGGCTCTGGCTTGTTCGTTGACGGTGGCAATGAGGCTTTGCCAGAGTATTTCTAGCTGCACTCCGTCAAATTCGGGGGTGTGGCTTGTGCTCGCGGCGTCGGCGCTCCCGCTTGTGGCGGCGCTTCCGCTTGGCGCTGGGTTTAGGTTGGAGTTTGGCATCGGTCTGAGTTATGGATGGTTTGGATGGAGATTGATAGCGATAATGGAGCCGTCTTCAGCTACCTCTGCTTGCCAGTTGGGGCGCAGCACTATGGTGGTTTCTCGTTCTTCCACGATGGCAGGCCCCGCCAGTTGAGCGCCAGGAGAAAGGCTGTGTCGCTTGAAGATGGGAGTTTCAATCGGCTCAGCACCTCGCTGGAAGGTAACTTGTCTTTGGTGGGTGGGTTTGGGCTGATAGTCGGGTTGACGTTCCAGCAGAGGCGGCTCTACAATATCTGGGTCGGCCCAGGCGCGCAGCCGCCAAGTTACGATCTCCATGTTCAAGTCGGGTATGGTCAACCCATAAATCTTGCGGTAGCTGTCCTCAAAGGCAGCTACGACTTCTTCATCTGTTGCGGGCCATTGGTCTCCATCGCCCACCCAAACGGTGAATTCGTTGCCTTGTCCTACGTAGCGCATGTCAACGCCGTAGCGAAAACGTACTTTTTCAGGAGCAACTCCTGAACTCACCAGCACTTCGTGTCCGCGCTGGCGCATATCAGCTAGCATCTCATCACGTTGGGACAAGTCAACCTCTCCCACCAGAGCGGGCATTGAGCGAGCCAAATCAAATTGCACAGGCGCAATAAGCGCCCCGAAGGACGACAGCACACTGGCGTTTTGCGGAAAGATCACCTTGGGTGACTCCAGCAATTCGGCCACTCCGCAAGCATGAACAGGCCCGGCTCCGCCAAAGGCAATCAGAGGAGTGCCGCGCAAGTCGGTGCCTTGTTCCACGGCGTGCATGCGTGCCGCAGCTGCCATGTTTTGATTGACCACCTCGTGGATGCCGGCAGCCACGTCAGTTGTGGTCAAACTCAACTCAGACGAAAGCTTCTCAACTGCCCGCTTGGCTAGTTCTGCGTCCAGCGGCATATCGCCGCCCAGAAAGGCACCCGGGTCAAGCAATCCCAGCAACACGTCGGCGTCTGTGACGGTTGGGTCGGTGCCGCCTAGGGAGTAGCTGGCAGGTCCAGGGTCAGCACCTGAGGATTCGGGGCCGACTTTCAGCAGTCCCAGATTGTCGGTGTGGGCGATGCTGCCGCCACCAGCTCCAATCTCTACCAAGTCAACTGAGGGAATGGTGAGCGGCAGCCCCGAGCCGTGTTTGAAGCGATAGATGCGCGCTACTTCCAGGGTTGTGGTGAGGTCGGGGGCGAAATCATTCAGCAGACAAGACTTGGCAGTGGTGCCGCCCATGTCAAAACACAACAGGCGTCTTTCACCCATCCGCTTGGCAAACCAAGCTCCGGAGTGTGCCCCGGCTGCTGGCCCCGATTCAACCAGCCGCACCGGAGCGGCAGCAGCTTCTTGGGCTGAGACCACGCCTCCGTTGGAGAGCATCAGCAAAGGCGCCCCTTTGAAGCCCTCACCGCTCAGCCATTGTTCAAAGTCATGCAGGTAGGGCCCGATAACAGGCATGCAAGCGGCATTGGCTGCGGTGGTTACCATTCTGGGGAATTCCCTAATCTGTGGGGAGATATCTGATGATATGCACACCGGCAAGCCCAGGGCGTCGGCTAGGAATTCGGCACAGAGTTGTTCATTGGCGGGGTTGGCGTAGGCATGGAGCAAGCAGACGGCCACCGCTTCCAACTCCATGTCTTGGAGTTCGTTGGCGAGCAACTCCAAGCCCTGGGTGGAGGGAGACTGTTGAACTTGGCCTGTGGCCAAGGTGCGCTCGGCTATTTCAACTGTGTGTTTGCGGGGAATCGGCGGAGCCGCAAACTCAATCTGCAGGTCGTACATGTCATAGCGGTGCTCGTCTCTGATGAGCAAAGTATCAGCAAACCCCGAGGTGGTTACCAAGCCGGCTTTGGCAGTGCGACCTTCGATCAAAGCGTTGGTGACCAAGGTGGTGGCGTGGACCACCGGAGAGAAGATGTCACTCGGCAAAACGGCTGTTTTTTGCAACACGCTTTGGATGCCAGTTTTCACTGCTACCAAGGGGTCACTAGGAGATGTCAGCAGCTTTTCAACCACAACCCTACCCGAGTTTGCCTCCAAGAATACGACATCTGTGAAGGTGCCCCCAATGTCAACTGCCAAGCGCCAATCTGCGGTCTGCCTATCTGCTGAGGTCATTGCGGCATTTGAGGTCATTGCGAGATTCCTGGCGCTGGAAATGGCTGACGGTTCACTGGGTCTGGAGATAGCTGACGGTTCGCTGGGGCTGGTTGGCTCACGGCTGGCTGGCAATTTTGTCGTGGCTCTTGAACCTACAAATCATCTCTGGGGGGAGCGAAGATGTCCAGAATCCAGCATTCGTCGTATTCGTCGTCTCCGATGAAAATGCTGTCGCCGTGCCAGATGCCCTTGTAGGCCAGATAACAATCGCCAGCGCTTAGCACCTTGCGCTCCTGGCTGTCCGGGTCGGGGCTGCAGCGAAAATCCAAGCCGCCTCGGACGATGATGCCCAGCTGCTCGTTGGAGTCGTGCTTGTGCAAGAAAGACCCTGATGAGCCGCCTTTGATGCGCCAAAAACATAGTTGCAGTTCGTCTCCGGTTATGACTCGGCGACGAAAGCCGGGGCGCTCCGTGTCTTCAAAGGCGTCGTCGTCAAAAAAGAAAAGCACTTCTCTGACTTGGCTCAGATCAGACATTTCAGGAGTGCAAAGTTTGTTTTGCGCAAGCAGACTGTTTTGCAGAAGCAGACATAGTCAGCTTTGACTTGAGCTCAGGGCTGCCTCAAATCTGGTGCGTTCAGCAGCTATGTCTAAAGGTCTGATAATGGCTTTGTTTTCTTCATCTCCCCAATGCTCAGGCGGTACCAGCCACATGACTTCAAACTCCAAACCATCCGGGTCGTGCGCATAAAGGCTCTTGTTGCAGCCGTGGTCGGAAGCACCTATCAGTGCCCCTGCCCCAGCAAGTTTGTCCCGCATCTTTTCCAAATCTTCAAGGGTGGGCACTTCCCAAGCCAGATGATACATCCCAACGGTTTGTTTGCCGGCTTGTGAGGTGCCAGCCTGGCTGCCAATGGTAAAAAAAGCTATGTCGTGATGGTTTTGGGATAACGGAGCCCTCAAGAATGCGAAGTTACCCCCAGGGTCTTCAATTACCAACTCAAAATCCAGCAACTCCTGGTAGAACTGAGCATGGCTACGGGCATCCCTAACATAAAGCACAGCGTGATTCATGTTTGTGATAGGCATTATTGCAATTCTATAGCGCAAAACGCGGAGTATGACAGACTGGCAATGGGTGTGACCGCTTGGTCGGCTGGCTTGGATTGCCGATATGCCCAGCTTGCTGGTCTATTTAGCTGGTAGCTGTTATTTCTTTTTGGTAGCAGGCTTGCCCTTGGCAGTAGTTTTGCTCTTGGTTGCGGTTTTTTTCTTGGCGGCAGGCTTGCTCTTGGTTGCGGTTTTTTTCTTGGTAGCAGCCTTGCCCTTGGCAGTGGATTTTTTACCAGAGGAGCGCTGCCCTTTTTTATCGGCGGCTATCCGCTCACGCCGCCTGCGCAGCAATTCCAAGGCTTGTTCCAAGGTTATGGCTTCCACTTCATCGCCCTTGCCCAGGGAGGCATTGGTCTCGCCGTCTGTCACATATGGCCCATAGCGTCCGGATTTCAACTGAATGGGTTTGTCGGTTTCAGGGTCGGTTCCGATTTCACGCAGTGTTGCGGCTTGTCGTCTGGCTTGTCGCCCTTGCGGCTTGGGCTGACTCAACAGCTTCAGGCAGTCTTCCAGAGTGACCTCAAATATCTGCTCTTCGCTTTCCAGCGACCTGGTTTCATCGCCTTTGCGGATAAACGGCCCGTAGCGTCCATTGTTAGCCATGACAATTTCGCCGTCTTCGGAAGCTCCTACAACTCTGGGCAGGCTCAGCAGTTGCAAAGCATCTTCCAACGTGATGCTTGATGTAGTCATGGTAGAAAAAAGCGAAGCACGCTTAGGCTTGTCTCCTTCACCTAGTTGCACATACGGCCCATAGCGCCCGGTGCGAACTGAGACTTCCTCCCCAGTTTCTGGGTCTTGCCCCAAAACTTGCTTGTCTGGAACTTGGAGTATCTCCAAAGCTTTGTAGGTGGTCAACTCATCAGGCAAGATGCCCTCAGGCAGCGTCTTGCTTTCTTCCCCCCTCTGAATGTAAGGGCCGAAGCGTCCCACCCTGACCACGACTTTGTTGCCTTCGCTGTCGCTTCCCAGAAGCAATTCATTCACCGAGCGCGGGTCAATTCCATCCAAGTGGTCCGACACCAAGCTTTTCAGCCCAGGCTCATCGCGGGCATCGCCGAAATAAAACCTCTTGAGCCAAGGGATGCGCTCCTGCTCACCTTTGGCGATGCGGTCCAGATCGTCTTCCATGCGAGCTGTGAAGGCATAATCCACCAGGTCGGGAAAGTGGGTTGAAAGCAGGTTCACCACTGAAAAGGCGGTAAAGTCTGGCACCAGTTGGTTGCTGCGCTTATAGACATAGCCCCTGTCCATGATGGTTCTGATGATTGAGGCGTAGGTGGAAGGGCGGCCGATCCCTTGCCCTTCCAGTTCCTTGATCAGCGAAGCTTCGGTGTAACGCGCTGGTGGCTTGGTGGTGTGCTCTTGCGCGGTGCTGTCCAGAACGGCGAAACTCTGGCCTTCGTTCATAGAGGGCAGATGCGTGCTCTCCGATGATGCTTGGGAATAGACGATCTGCCAGCCGGGGTGTGTGATGGTCGTGCCTGAAGCTGAAAGGGTAATTTGGTGCTCATCTGTGTCGCAGCTGAGTTGGACGGAGGCTGTTTCACCAACGGTGTCGGTCATCTGGCTGGCTAAAGTCCGCTGGTAAATCAGTTCATAGACTCTGGCCTGCACAGACGAAACCTTGCGCGATACCGCTGCCGGGGAGCGAAAGCTGCTAGCTGTTCCGCCCGAGGGGCGAATGGCCTCATGGGCTTCTTGCGCATTTTTGACCCTGCTGTGCCAATCACGGGGCTTTTCAGGCAGGTAGCTTGTCCCGAAGCTTTGCTGGATTTCCGAACGGGCTGTCCTTATGGCATCCTTGGCTAAAGATGTGCTGTCTGTGCGCATATAGGTTATGTAGCCCTCTTCATACAAAGACTGGGCTGCGCGCATGGTTTCTTCAGAAGACAGGCGCAGCTTGCCGGCGGCTTCTTGTTGCAGAGTGGAAGTAATGAAGGGAGGCTGGGGCCGCCTTCTGTAGGGTTTGACCGACAGATTTTCAACTTTTGCCGACTTGTTTTGCAGGGAGTCCGCGATCTTGTTGGCTAGAGTTTTGTCCAGCAGCAGTAGTTGCGCTCCGGAGGGGTGCTCCAGTTCGCCTGAGTCGTTGAAATCCTTGCCCGTGGCTATTTTTTGGCTGTCAACGGCAGTAACTGCAGCCGTGAAGGTCTCGCTTTGCTCGGCTGAGCCACCCTTGGATGCTGCCGCAGACAGGCTGGCTTCCACACTCCAATAGTTGGCTGTGGTGAATTTCATGCGTTCGCGTTCACGCTCCACAATCATGCGTACAGCCACGCTCTGCACCCGTCCAGCTGAGAGGTTGGGCTTGATCTTTTTCCAAAGCACAGGGGAGACCTCAAAGCCGTAGAGCCGGTCAAGCATCCGCCTGGCTTCCTGGGCTTCTACCAGTCTGATGTCAATGTCTCTTGGCTCAGCTACAGCTTGGTTGATGGCCTGTTCGGTGATCTCATGGAACACCATGCGTTTTACCGCTACGTTTTTGGGAGGAGAAAGCTCCTCAAGCAAGTGCCAGGCGATAGCTTCGCCTTCTCTGTCTTCATCAGTAGCCAACAAAATGGTATCCACCTGTTGGGCGATTTTTTTCAGCTCCCTGACATGCTTGGATTTTTTGCTGTCTAGCACGTAGATAGCTTTGAAGTCGCTATCCACGTCTATGCCCAAGCGTGCCCAAGGCTGCCCTTTATACACTTCAGGCACTTCTGCCGCGGTGCGTGGCAGGTCGCGGATATGCCCCATGGAAGACTCCACAATGAAGTCATCGTTCAAAAAGCGCGAGATAGTTCGGGCCTTGGCGGGTGATTCTACGATTACTAGTGATGTTGGCATTTAGGTTGTTGGGATAGTTTTTTTAAAGTTTTGGTATTGCCTCAAAGTTGTTTGGCTTATAGCGCAGATTATATATCTGGGGTGTTGTTATCCGGGGTGTTGTTTAAAGCGTCAGGCAGCTTGTCAGCTGCTTGAGTCGATTGCTTGGCTGGCTCGGTTGCCAGCTTCAACAGCTTGGCTGTTGCTATCGGTGTCTGGTTTGTCATCTGTGGACGCAAACTTTCGGGGGCAGGTTTTAGCCAGCACATACATTCCTATGGTTGCGGCCACCGCCGAGGCTGCAAGTATGCCAATTTTGGCATCTGAAACAATGTCTGGGTCGGTGAACTCCAAGGAGGTGATGAACAGTGCCACGGTGAAGCCTATGGCAGCTATGATAGAGACACCAAAGACTTGGGACATTTTCATCCCGCTTGGCAGGCTGGTTATCTTCAGGTGTACTGCGATCCAAGTAAACAGCCAGATTCCCACAGTTTTCCCAAACAATAGTCCAGCAATGATGCCCCAGGATATGGGCGATGTCAGAGCGTTGCTGATTGAATCGTTGGAAATGACAACACCGGCGTTAGCCAAGGCGAACAAAGGCACAATGCCAAAAGTCACAAACGGGTGAAGCAGTTTTTCCAGCCGCTCAGCCACAGAAACCGATTCTGCTATGTTGAAGTGTGCCCAGCGGATATCCACCACAAAGATTTTTTGCTTGCCCTCCAGCCAATGCGCCGTCTTTTGAGCCTCCTTGAATGACAGCAGGGGTTTAGCTGGTGTGATCAAGCCCAAGGCCACGCCGGCTATGGTGGCGTGAACACCTGATTTGTAAGTAGCCCACCAAGCGACAGCTCCCAAAAGAATGTATATCGGGAACCACCAAATTTTGACCGCTCGCATCAGGCGGATGATAACCAGAAACAGCACTGCCGCGAGCAGCCAGGTCAGGGACAATGAGTCGCTGTAGAAGATAGCTATGACCAAAATGGCCCCAATGTCATCAGCGATAGCTACGGTGAGCAGAAAAATTTTGAGAGACCTTGGGACGCGGTCGCTCAGCAGTGAAACCACCCCTAAGGCAAAGGCGATGTCGGTAGCCATAGGAATGCCCCAGCCGGTTATCTCACCGCCGTCGCCCAAGTTGAAGAAGATGTAAGTAACCGCGGGGAAAACCATCCCCCCCAGCGCGGCTATGACAGGCAGTGCCAAGCTACGGGCGTCAGCCAGTTGGCCGACGGTTGCCTCCCGCTTGATTTCCAAGCCGACCACAAAGAAAAACAAAACCATCAAAATGTCGTTGATGAATTGTGTCAGGCTGTGGTCGCCGAAGATTTCCACATTGCCTACATAAATGTCTACTTTCGTTGCCCAGAGATCAATATAAGTGTCTTGAAGGGGTGAGTTGATCCAGACAAGCGCAATAAATGTGGCAATCAACAGCACAACGCCACCGGCTGATTGTATTTCCATAAAGCGCCTGAGGGGCTGCCCAATTTTTCTGGCTATTGTGCTGTTGCCAGTCAGCCAGCTGCCTTGACGTAAAAGTGAAGTGTGATTATCGGTGGACATTGGAAAGTTGTGGTAGGGGTTATTGGTGAGCGGGAAAAAATTTAGCTAAAGACACTGTCGTCCCCCGTCTGGATGATGAAATAGAGTGTTCATCGCTGTTGGTGCTGTATAGAAAAATTCCAAGCCCGTTTTCGTGCAGAAGCCGACCTGGTTCGGTCACCTCAGGCAGGGGCTGAAGCTTTTCAGGCGAGAATCCGCGGGCTCTGTCTCGTATTTCCACTTTCAGCGCGTCAGGCATGAGAAAGTATTTGACCAGCAAGGGGTGGCGGATAGCGGTTTTTCGCTGGGCTTGAACGGCATTGGTGGCAGCTTCGGATACGGCTAGCACAAAATCAGAAATGGCTGAGGCTCCTAGAGGCGTGTGGTCCAAGGCTATGTCTTCGGTTACTTGGCGTACTAGAGCTATGTATTCAACTTTAGGTGGGATTGAAAGTTCAAAATCTTTCAAGGGCTTGCCTTGGGTTATGCCTTTTTTTCTAGTTGAAATTTTTCTTTTTACCATACTTGATTAGTCAAAATTTGCTTGTTGCCGTCTTAAGAGGCAAAGCCCCAGTATCCTCTCTTCATTCTGGCTAGTTTTATTTTGTCTCTAAGTCTTTTTTTGATAATAATGGCAAGTCAAAAAAATTTGCGATTTTTGTTCTGCGATTTTTGTTTTGAAGACTGAGTGTGCAGACAGGTCAAGACTTGAAGTTGGTTGGCTCGGCGAACAGGGCCTGTTGTGTTTCCCGTGGCTTGTCTGCTGCGGACGGTCTCCCTAGCCTTCTGAGCGCATGGAAGTCTGTGAAGTCAAAGTGACGTTTCCCAAGAGCTTGCCCACTAGGGGAACTTCAGTGGGGGCATCGTAGGTAATTTTGACGGTGAATGTTTTGCCGGGGGAGGCGTTGCCCAGCACTTCCACTGTCAGGTTGTCCTCAACCAAGCTGCTAGAGGCCAGAGCTGCTTCACGGGCTACCTCTGCTGAGTTGTGCAAAGCTACAGCGCGGGCTGTTTCACGGCTGACATGCACCAAGGTGATTTGTTGGGCAAACAGCAGCCCGAATTGAGCAATCCATAACAGCAACAATAAAATTATCGGTGTCACCAGAGCCAGTTCCACCGCGGACTGGCCGCTAGCATCGCTGTCAGACCGGTTGCTGTTGCCTCCTCTAGCAGTCGCTGGAGGTGAGTGCAACTTTTGGCGTGTGTGCAACACAAGTTTCAGGTGATCAGGTTGCTCACCGATCTGAGCACAGCATCAAATAAAGAACCGATGCGGTTGGTTTGTCCAGCCCAAGCTGTCAGCAGCATGGCAACTGTTGCAGCGCCTAACAGCACCAGTGCGTATTCAGCTGTGGTTTGCCCCCAAAGGTTGTGCGTTAGAAGGGTAATTCCGTTCCGGACTCGTTGCGCCAGACGCCTGAACCAAGGCAGCTGGTCAGCTGAGCCGCCCTTGGTGCCTGCCCTTGGGGGTGGCGGGCTGGCTGGTGGGGGTAGTGTGTTAGCTGGTGAGGGCGGTGCACTGCCAGACGGGGGTGCCCCTGGTGCGCTGGCAGTTGGAGGTTGAGTTGTTTTGAGGGCGCAATATGGCATCGTAGCTCCTTTTTGATTTGAGTAGTTGGCTATGTCTGAGAGGACTGCAACAAGTCGAGGGTGTTAGCCAGTTGGGGAATAACAGTCATGAGCGCAAAAGCAGGCAGGATACAAAGCACCAAGGGGAACATAAGTTTCACAGCCACACTGCGGGCGGCAATCTCGCCGTTGCGTTGGCGGAGTCGGCGTGCCTCTGCGGAAGCTCGCATCAGGGATGGCGCTAGTTCGACGCCGTAGCGTTCAGCTTCTATGAGCGGTCGGGTAAGCAATCGCAGCTGGCCGTCATGCTGGAGAGACAGCCACTCCAATGTGTCCAGCAGACTAGCTCCCCGGTTGACTCGGCGCACGGCTTCTTTGAGGCTTGCGGAAATTGAGTTCGCCACAAGAAGTGAGATTTCTTGCAATGTCAGCCAGACAGTCAGGCCCGCACTAGTTCCCAGCAGGAATAGGTCGATGACTTCGCCAAGGTCGTAGATCGTGGTGCTGGTTGCTTGACGTTTGTTCAGCATTTTGCGTCTGTAATGCCAAATAGCAACCGCGGTCAGGAATGCCAACAGCAGCCAAACACCGCCCAATACGGCAATTCCCACAGCCACAAGGCTCAAGCCCAATAGCCGGATTCGCCTTTTGTGGCGTCGCAAGCCTGATGGCAAACCAAGTGTCATGTCAAAGTGCCATGCAATATGCGACGAATCCACAAGCCCCCCGTTATGTTGAGGACTACTCCACCTGCCAGACATAACAAACCAAAGGAATTTCCCCAGAGCAGATTTTCACTGCTGGCACCTGCAGCAGTCGTCAAGACTAGAAAAGCCAAAGGCAAAAGCGCAATGACGATTGCTGACATGCGAGCTTGAGTTGAAGATGCCCAAAGTTCTTGTTGAACAGCGTTTTGCTCGCGCAGAGTTTGAGCTACTGCGTCGATGGAGCGGGCTTTTTCTCCTCCTACGCCCGCACAGAGCAGTAAAGCAGCCGCAGTGAGGGTCACAGGACGCAGAGGCCTCTGGCGTTGCCAGGCGGCTATGGATTCACGAAATGGAATCCCACCTGATAGCTCTGCCCTTAGTTTTGCCAACTCCTGAGGCAAGGGCCAAGGCAGACTTGGCGGGCCGTCTATAGCTTCAACGGTTGCTGTCTGAAGAGACGACCCCGACCTGAGTGAACGAGCTAGAGATTCCAGAAAGTCGGGCAACACCTGGGCCAGGCGACGATTTCGCTCGCCCTGTCGCAGCATCAAGTAAATGACTGGCAGGGCTGCCCCGGCGAAGGTTCCGACCATCCCCCACACCCAGTTGCCCAGAGTTAAACCTCCGACCATTCCTACGCCGATGCTGGCTAGCCAAAACAGCATGACGCCAGTTTCAGTCGGCCCGCCGGCTGGTTGGCAGAGCGCGGCGTTCTCAAGCCATCGCTGAGCCAATTTCGGCACCCGCACCCAGGCCAGTCCACGACTTGCAGTTGTTGAGGAAACAGCTCGCAGCGCAGCCCAAGGATTGTCGCGACTAGTTGGCGTTATGTGATGTCTCGTCATGCTATGTCTCTCCAAGTTCAGACAACTTGGCAACTTCAGTAATTTTTCGTTCACCATTGGCACTGCGACGCATGTGAACCACAACATCCAGGCAAGACAGGATCTGCCGTCTGATAGCTTCCAGCGGTATGCCTGGGTTGTATAGCAGGGCCATCATTTCCAGGCGATGGATCGTATCGGCGACTGAATTGGCGTGGCAAGTAGACAAAGAGCCTTCGTGCCCGATATTCATGGCTTGAAGCATCTCAAAGACTTCACTGCCTCGGACTTCTCCGATAATTATTCGGTCGGGCCGCATTCGCAGGGCATTGCGCAAGAGCAGCCGGGCATCTATGGCTCCGATGCCATCGGGGTTTGAAGGCCGTGTTTCAAGCCGCACAACATGCTGGTTGGCTAGCTGCAACTCGGCCGCATCTTCGATAGTGACAACCCGCTCGCCGGCAGGGATGGCCGACGCCAGCGCGTTCAGCAGAGAAGTTTTCCCCGCCCCTGTGCCGCCACTGACCACGATGTTGGCCTTGTCCAGCACCAGTTGGCGCAGCACTTGAGTTGTGTTGGCATCGGAGAAAGCTTCCAGCGGGAATCGTCTAGCCCCAAAGCGCCTAATGGTTATGTATGGGCCGTCGATGGCTAGAGGTGGAATGATTATATTTACGCGAGTGCCGTCAGCTAGCCGGGCGTCCCCGAAAGGTTGTCGTCTATCAATATGCAGTCCCAATGGAGCAATGATGCGCTCAATGATGTGCTGGATGGTGGTGGCATCAACAGACACGTCGGTTGGGTGAATTTGTCCAGCGCGTTCAATCAGAACCATGCCAGGCCCGTTGACCATAATTTCTGTGATCAGCTCGTCTTCCATGAAGGTTTGAAGCGGGCCTAATCCCGTGGCCAGTGCCAGCACCCGTCTAGTGATCTCTTCATAGAGGTGCTCAGACAGATGGGGCAGGCGAGCTTGCAGGAAATTCCAGATAAGTTCTTTTGACAGCGGGCCTTCGTGACTGCCCATGTGCTCGCCATTGCTGATTTCGCCGTTATTGATGATGTGGCTGTGAATAGCTTGAGCAATGGCGCTGATTTTTTCAGCACTCAAAGCTGGGTTGGCGAGTTCGTGGGCTGTTCGTGTTGCGATAGTCATGGGCATTTGCAAAGGGCTGTGGTTTAGCGTTATAGAAAGGGCTTGTCAGAGCAAGTCAAGTGTTGAGAAGAGGCAAATCTGCCAGAGTGTCGGAGAAGTTCTTAGGCAAGTCGCTGGCCAACAACCCAGCGTCAATAGCTCTTCCAACTCTGACATCCACCTCTAGTTGGGCGATGACGGGGCATTTGGCCAAATCGGTGACGTCGCCAGCTGCGAGCGCTCTACCAGATTCCATCAGCAAGATCACCCCTGTGGGCTGCCAAGGCGAGCGAGAGATGCGTCTGAGTGCCAAGAAGCACGATTTTGTAACCAGCACAGAGTTTTGAGCTGCTTCAAGCAATGCTCGGGCCAACAGGAATTGCGCCTCAAAACCGGTATTTGAAGCGCCAGGGTTTGCGGCATCAGAACTCGAAGCCGTCTCCAACTGCGAAGTTGCTGGCGGCTGATTGAGGCTCAGGTCTGGCGGCTGGTTGAGGTTTGGCTTTGGCGGCTGGTCTGGCTTTGACCCCGCCTTTGACTGCATGTCTGGGTTGGAAAATTCATGTCGCCACATGCAGCCGCAGTCAATGATTATCTCCCTGGGGTCTCCTGTCAGATATTCAAGGAGCTTTTGCTGCTTTTCCGGATTGGCTGCTACTTCCTCAGAACCCAAAGGAAGCATGCTGAGCTTGCTGGTAATTTGATACTCAAGCTGGCTCAGGTCTTCGTTTTGAGTCAGCCATTCGGAAATCCCCTTGGCTCCCGGCTCTGCCAGACCTATGGCATGGGGTATATCACCTTGGGTATCAACCAGCAGAACTTCCTTGCTCTCGGCTCTAGCCCACCGCAGGCCGATGGCAATTGCAGTTGTGGTTGTGCCGGACCCTCCCTTGAGCGACCAAAATGCGTGAATCATTTTTCCTCCTTAGTGCGTCTGGGGTTTTCCCATACGTTGGGTGTTCCCCAGTGTTGTTTTTGGGCATGTTGCCTAGGCGTCAATGGGAGCACGCCAGCATCCGCTAGGGAAGGAAATGGTCTGTGCTGAAGACAGACGAAATTAAGCAGCTGGCAAGTCGGCAGCCAACTACTGGATTTTTGGGCTGTTAATTACTTAAAGGGCGCACAGAGTCGGCAAAAAGGACACTCAAGAGAATTTAATTTCCAGTCGGACCGCAAATTCAAGTGCCAAATTAGAGATAGGAAAAATCACTAGCTTGGGAAACAACTCCCAAGCCAGGTCTTAGAGTTTAGGTTGGGCTTGATTTAGCAGCAGAGACTGTCGTCAGTTTCAAAAGGCCGCTTGCTTTGAGCCAGAGAGTGGCTTTAAACGGAGCGAACCTTCTTGACGGCAAAAGCCACAAGCGCTACTACAAGCAAAAAGATGATGAGTTTCTTCATGCTTTAATTATATGAAACCAACCAGCTAATACACAGAGTTTTTCCCAAAATTTTCAAAATCTTTAAACGGCCCCACCAAAACGGCCCGACCTAAAAAATATCGCCTGCAAAATCCTGCAAAATATTGAGGTCGGGTGCGATTACGCCAAGCCTGCCAAGCCTACAGTGCCAAACGCCAAACCCCCAGAGGCACGGCAGCGGTTGAGTGGGGTTGCGCCCAGCGGGAATATTGCGGAGGTGGACGGGAATCGAACCCGCCGAACGGGGGTCACCCGTTCCAACCCGCTTTGAAGGCGGGGGAGCCCACCAGGTACTCAGACACCTCCGCTCTTAAAACTATTGGGTTTTTGAAGCTTTGTGCCTTGTCGCTGTCTAGGTTACGCTTCTTGGCTAAGTGCGCCCTGTTGCACAAAGGAGCACTGGGCAAAGGAGCGGCCAGCAAAGAAGCGCCAGCGCAGGTTTTAGAAAGGGAAAATATCTCTGGTAGAGAGGTCTGAAGAAGGGTGTCGCAACTTGGACATGGCTCTGGCTTCGATCTGGCGCACTCTCTCACGCGTCAAAGCCATCGCTTCGCCGACTTCTTCCAAAGTCTTGGGTTGCCCGGTGCTGATGCCAAACCTCATGACCAAGATTTCCTGCTCCCGTTCGGTCAGAGTGCTGAGCATCTTTTCGGTTTCTTTGGGCATCAAGGCTTTTGAAGCTGCTATGTCGGGAGCTTCCACGGAGGTGTCTTCCACGATGTCGCCGATTTTGGCGTCGTTGTTCTCCCGCAGTGGCTCAGACAGCGATATGGGATCGCCTGCGAACTGCAGTGCTTCAGACACCTTGGATGCATCCATGTTGAGTTCGTCGGCTAACTCCTCCAGCGAAGCTGGCCGACCATGAGCTGTTTCAATAGTGGATCGCGCCTTTTGAAGCCTGGCAATGACATCCACCGCGTGAACGGGCAAACGGATGGTACGGCTGGTGTTGGCGATGCCCCTGGTGATGGCCTGACGAATCCACCAGGTGGCATAAGTGGAGAACTTGAAACCCTTTTGCCATTCAAACTTGGTTACCGCATGGATTAGCCCTAGATTGCCTTCTTGTATCAGGTCGAGCAAGGGCAGCTTTGAGGCTTGATATTTCTTGGCGATTGACACCACCAGGCGCAAGTTGGAGTTGATGAACTGAGTCTCAGCTTCCTCGCATTCCTTGTTCAGGCGCCTGAGAAAGTTGCTGGATGTTTTTTGGAGGTTTTCCAACTCGGTTCTCAGCAAGGCAAAATCTTCTGGGGATTTTGCGCTGCCGTTCTTGGCTTTGACTCCTGAAGCGGTTTTGGCGGTTTTGACCGCGCCGTTCTTCCGAGCAGACTTTTGAACTAGAGATTCATCCGACCCAAGGCGCTTGTATCTCTGGCCGTTGCGCAGTTTTTGGATAGCCTCTTGTTGCTCGTCAATGCCACTTCTGATGGCAGCTATAACTTTGGTTTGTTCTCTTTTGTTGGCAGAGTTGCTTAGGTTGGGGGCAGGCTCTTCCCGCAGTTTTTGAAGCGCAGTCTCAAGCTGGATCAGTTGGTAGATGATCTTGCGCGCGGTGGCTCCCTTTTCAATTTTTTGAGAGAGCAGGACCTCTTCTTCTTTGGTGAGCAGCTTGTATTGACCAATCTCACGCAGGTAGAGACGAATGTGGTCGTCTTGCTCGTGCTCAACGTGTTCTTTGCTCACGTGCGCTCTCCATAAGATTCTGGCATTAGTTTAGATATACCAGATGAAACCCAATTTGCCACTTTCTGCCTCAAAGACAGACCCTGCTTCTGAGACGGACAGAAGTCGGGCAAGCTGAACATAATGGGTGTTTGCGGATATTTCGCTTGCTTGCATCTCATAATTGTGAAAGTTCAGCATATATGAGACTGTTTCTAATTCCGCTTGTTGTGGTTGCGGGGCTTATGCTGGCTGCCTGCGCTTCGGAAGTTTCTGAGCCCGCTCCGTCCGACACCGCTCCGCCAGCCGACCCTGCGCCAACCAGCCCTCAGCCGACCACTACTTTGGCGCCTACCCCTGCCCCTACCGCTTCCTCGGCGCTTCCTCCTACCACCTCGGTGTCG
>JAPYNY010000083.1 GCA_028283145.1 Candidatus Hopanoidivorans cymbastelae | reverse complement strand
CCCCGAACCAAGCGGTGAAACTAGCCCCTCCCCCCAGATTGTCTAGAGAGATTGTCTAGAGCAAATCCATCCGAGCAAGCCACAGACGTGGTGATTCTATTTCAGCCGGGGTGGGCAGTGCCGTTTCGCTGCTCCACAAGCTCTCCAGAACAGCCTCGCCTTTCACCGAAACCAACTCTGAAATAAATTCCAGACCTTGTTCCAAATCAAGTGAAATACCTAGAATTTGTTTTCCGAAATTGGAAGTTTCGCTTGTTTTCAACTGCTGCCTGCGGAACGCTTCGGTTAAATTGGCGCCTGGTCCGAGCAGCGTGTTGGTTACCTTGTCCGTCAGATATTGGACATGCCCCACCACGGCTGTTACTATGGCTGATATTTGACGTGACATTTCCCGCTGCTCCTCAGAATCTGAGAATTGAATGGCCACTTCCCCCGTCTCTCCAAATAAAGACTGCAACACCTCAGCAGGATCACCCATAAAGGAATGCTCAAAGTCCTTCAGTTTCTCCTCCCATTCAAAAGCAGCCGAGTCATCTATTTCAGCTATGTAATCTTCGTAGAGTTGCCAGAGCGTATCGCGCACCACGGGGCGAGACAAAATCGTGTGACTCAAAATCTCAGTCGTGCAAACCCACAGCCCGGCCTGATCAAAATCCAGCGCCCACTCCTTGGAAAACGCCTCGATGTTGGAAGACAAGATGCCAATAGGACGAGATGATTTTCTAGTGGGCGGAGGAATAGGCAACACATAATAGCCAAAAGCTGAGTGGGACAATTCACCCAACATGCCACCTATTTGCATCAATCTGGCCGTGGAAGACAACTTGATCATCAGGTTTTGAACCAATGCCATAGGGTCTCCAAGGGAAATCTCCTCTGAAGCTTCGGGCGAGAAAATTGGCCAGAAGTCTTTCAGGAGATTAGTCACCCATTCTTTGCGGGTTAAAATATCGGGTTTGCGGTTGGCGGCATCCATCGGCAGGCCAGCGGTTGAGTTGATATGCAGCTCGGCCACCCGGAAAAGCTCTTCTAAACGCATGCGATGCGCTGGCTCAACTGTGGGTTCTGGCTTGTCTTCAGTGGCTACCTTGATAGCTAGCTGCAGGGTAGGTTCATAACCATCGAATAGAGAGCCGAACTTACCGCTTCCCTCAGCTAGTTTCCCAAACAAATTGCTCAGCTCAGCAAACATCTCCCGAGGCTCAATGTCGGCTGAGAGACCAAAAACTACCTGCGACCCATCCGGTTCATCAGCATTGTAATCGTCTTCGTCGGCGTGGTCGTCAACACCCGATTCCTCAAGGTCAGAAACCGCTTCGGCTTTCTCCAAAGTTTCTTCCGATGGAAATTTACCAGACTCTTTTAGCTCTTGCTCCAAGGAGCGAAGCAACTCCTCAACAGCAGCCTCATCATCTGGTTGTTCTGCGTTGTCTTTGTCTTGCGACACAATTTCAGCGTAGAGGAATATAGCCAGAATCGGCTAATTGCCTCGGTAGGATAAATCTGAGCAAGGCATTTTGGCAGATTTGGCATTCTAACCCCGGCACACCTACAAGGAGCACATTCTGATACGCGACCTCGCCATTGATTTGGGCACGGCAAACACCTTGGTCTATGCCCGGGGGGAAGGCATAATCTACAACCAGCCGTCGGTGATTGCCTTCAATACCAACTCTGGCAATGTCATGGCTATAGGCGATGAAGCTTGGAGCATGATCGGGCGCACTGCCAGCCACATCCAAGCTCACCGCCCACTGCGCCACGGGGCCATCACCGACTACAACGTCACTCAGCAGATGATTCAGTTGATGCTGAGACAGCTAGGGGTGAACCGTTTCAACCGCCCGAGAGCCTTGATCTGCATTCCCTCGGCGCTGTCTCCGGTGGAACGACAGGCTGTGGTGGAAGCAGCCCATCAAGCAGGAGTATCGGCAACCCGACTGATCGAACAGCCCCTAGCTGCTGCCATCGGCACCGATCTGCCCATTGATGAGCCGCGTGGCAATCTGATTGTAGACATTGGCGGGGGCACTAGCGAAGCTGCCTTGGTGTCAATGGGAAAAATCATGCACAGCAAGGCAGTGCGTTTGGGGTCGTTTGATTTTGACAACGATATTCAAAACTACATTTTGAACAGTCGCAACTTTGCCATAGGAGAACGCACCGCTGAGGACATAAAGATAATTGGCGGCTCAGCCATGCCTTTGGAACATGAGACTGACGTTGAAGTCAGAGGGCGAGAATGCGACACCGGCATGCCTAAGACGTTTTTACTGCATCCTTGGGAGGTGCGCCAAGCCATTGAACATACCTTAAATGACATAGTTACGGCTATCTTTGACTGCCTTTCAACCATTCAAGAGGAATTTGCTGAAGATTTGGTGGAAAACGGCATTCACCTAGCAGGCGGGGGTTCGCTGTTGCGGGGTTTAGGGCAAAGAATCCAACAAAAGACAAAAATCGCCGTTAACCAAGTTGACAAACCTCTGGAATGTGTGGTGCGCGGAGCCGGGCGTTTTATTGAGGCTAAAAATTCCAGACAGCTTTTTTCCGCCAGCCGAGCCTGATTGAAGCTGGTTTCGCTCTGGCCAGGCCGACCCAGCCGGCTAATTTCAGCTCTCAACTGGCAGCGTAACGCTGCGAGTCATGCCCCAACTCGGAATGACGCAGGAGTGCTTGCCGGCACCACCCACCACAAACACCTTTATGTTGTCGGGGCTGTCGGTCATCGGCGCTAAAGCCTCATCCGGCAGGCTCTGCTGCCAAGGTCTCCAAGCTCTCAGCGCAAACTGGGTTCGCAACTCTGCAGCAGGTCGCCTAGCCATCTCATAGAGATACATCTGAACATCTCTTCTGTTCCATCCTGCGTTGGCTATGGTTTGGGCGTGCTCGGGGCACAGCCCTATAAAAAATTCACCTTGTCCTATGGCGGCATTGTTGCAGCCCAAAGTGGCCATCACAGAAGCACCCTTGTCTAAAATCGGCTCCGGCACTTCCGACTCCATGTCATGAAAATTATGTGGATTCTCGCCGGCATGAACTGTTACAGCACTTGGGGCTGTAATCCCAAGACTGCGAGGATAGCTTTCCCAGGGACTGGCGGTGATGTTCTCAGCTACGCAATAGCTGTATTTGGAGGGTTGCCCCTGGGTGGAAGCGTCTCCGTCTCCAGGGCGCGCCCCCGCAACTTGCAGCAAAATCAGCCTCAAAGCCCGACCGACCGTGGCGTTGGCTCTATTGCCGGGGCCGAAAGCGCCTGTTTGGGATTCAAAACCGCCTAGCTGGGCGCACTCTCCGTGAACTATAAGCAAGGGGGCCGTTGGATGTGTGGTTGCGTTGACCCCAAGCAAGTTGAACTCCGGCTGCGAAACAGCCTTGACCGCTGCAGTTATGACTGGCATGTGCTCAGGTCGGCAACCTGCCATGACAGCATTGGCAGCGATGACTTGCCGGGTGGCTGCTCCCAAACGCGGCTCAAGGGTTGCGATGACTTCATGGGGGTTGTTGCCCCCAGCCCCTGCCAACATGGCTTCCACCCGCTCAGAAGTGGGCGGGATAACCGGCAAACCATCGCCCAGACCCCGCTGGGTCAATGCTTCCAGCACTTCCTGAGGATCGTCCGACGGCAAGTCCAACAGCGCCGATTCGGGAGGAGATGCTGAACTAGTCATTGGAAGTTATCAGAAATTGTGAGCCTACAGGTGACCCTTGACAGTAATACGAATTCCAGTGATTCAAATCTCAGTAAGTGAGTGGGCCGTGAGGGACTTGAACCCCCGACCTCTTGCGCGTCATGCAAGCGCTCTAGCCAACTGAGCTAACGGCCCGGCAATAAACCCATTCTAGCTTGACAGGTTTCTAGCTTGAAATAGGGTTGAACGCCGGGTGGGATTTGAACCCACGAAAAAACGGCTTTGCAGGCCGCTCCCTTAGTCCGCTCGGGCACCGGCGCGTCTGTCTGAATTCTACAGGCCAATCGGCATTGTGAGTTAGCTCTACAGCTCTCTGGATTGGTGTAATCTCAGTTAGATGCCGCCGCTTGATGCTAAATCCCTAAAGGCTGAGACTAAATCCCCACTAGAGCTAGTCGGTTTGCTAGGTGTAGACGAATACCGCATTCCAAATACCAACATCACACACAAGGAAATCCACACACAACATGGTTGCATCATCACGCTTTGGCATGAAGCGGTGAACGACAAAAATACCCCAACCGCTGCTAAGCCCGAGGCGGAGAACACTCAGAGTTACGTCATGGCTATGGGTGGTGCCAACGGCGGATTGCTCGGCCCAAGCGGAGGTCTCTACCATGAGCTGGCTGTTTCACTGGCTCAGGCGGGGGCAGCATTTGTGCGGGTGCACTACCGAAAACCTGGCAGACTGGAAGACTGCCTGCTGGATGTGGCTAGCGTGGTTGACTTGGCGGCACGCAGCGGTGGGCAAAAATTTGTGTTTATCGGGCATTCTTTCGGCGGGGCTGTGGCCATCCAAGCTGGTGTTACCCTGGCGAACTTTACTTCAGGTGTGGTAACCCTAGCTACACAATCAGCAGGTTGCGAGGCTGCCGGTCGCTTGGGAGAAACTCCGCTGCTGTTGGTCCATGGCGGTAAAGACGAAATTCTAGACCCGCAAAATTCCCAGCTTGTAGCTTCAATGGCAACTGAAAATGCTGAAGTTGTTATCTATCCGCAAGCCAAACATGGGCTGGTGGAGTGTCGGGAGGAACTGAAAGCACTCTTGGAGTTTAAAATCCTGGGCTGGCTGGAAATAAGCGAGCCGCAATAATCAGCCATCCTGAACAAAATCACCACCCTGACCCGAACCGACTAAAGAGCGGATGACCGGACTTGAACCGGCGACTTTCACCTTGGCAAGGTGACGCTCTACCAACTGAGCTACATCCGCGGAGCCACCATAAAAATTTTCGTTCGCTAGTAATTGAGTATAGCTGCAAAAGCGTGCTTTGACACATTGCGATTTCCACCCTGCCAAATGACCGCCGTCTGTCTAAATCTTGGCTTGGGTTTAAACCGCCGCCAAGCATTACTTTGCTTTAAGCTAAGTTGTAATGTCTTATAGCCCTGGCAACAATAATCAAAGCAACAATCCAGCCGAATCCGAGCTTGACAATAAACCTTGGGAGCAGTTGTGTGAATATGCCCTGAGGTGCCTGCTGGCTGAGCGAGCTAACTCTTTGGTGAAACATTCCAACAAGAAAGCTTGGTTTGTCTATAGCGATGGAACAAAACTGCTCACAGATTCTGAAGAGTCTGTGCCAGCTCCACCGGAAATGCTGAATCTCTTGGAAAGCATAAAGCCAGATTCGGAATATGGCAGGCAAGACAATGAGAACAAGTTTGTTTATGGCTGGCCTATTGTGGTTATTCCTCACGAACGAGCCCAGCATGTTGCACCGCTGTTTTTGGTTGACATTGAAGCCGGTAAATCCACCGGCAGTTGGCTGTTGCATGCTGTGTCGGAACCTGAGTTGAATCTAGCGATTATGGCAAGCGATTTAGCCAACAAAGCTCTAGAAGAGGAAATGAAAGACGCTTTGGGTTCGGGGGTGGCAGCCAAAGGCGACGAAGAGCTTCGAAACATGGCTACTGAAGTATCCAAGTTGTTGGAGCTCACATTGTTGTCGGAGTTGGACCTTTCACAGCTTTCAGACAAGGTTGGTCCGGCTACGGGAATTTACAACTCGGCAGCTTTTTTCAAAGCACCGGATTGGCGTCCGGGCGATGCGGTATGCGAAGAATTAGCTGAGTTGAAGTATCGAAAAGATTGGAGAGAAACGGCTGCCGCCACGTTGGTTGCCGATAAACTGCCACACCAATGGGCCAAAAGAGGCAGTGCCCAGCCAACAGAGCCTTTGGCATCCCCTTTGCCGAGCAATGAATCCATGGAGCAAGTTCTAAAAAGGCTGAGGCATGAACCCCTGACGGTAGTGACCGGCCCGCCCGGCACTGGCAAAACGCAACTGGTAGCCAATGCTGTGGCCAATGCTTGGCTGGACGGCCAGACCGTATTGGTAACCTCCACCAACAACGCCGCGGTTGACGTGGCTGCAGAGCGGACAGAACAAGAAATTTATGAGGGCATGCTGAGCCGCACGGGCAATAAAGACCGACGCGAGCAGGTTCCAGATCGGATTTCCAGCGTCACAGCGAATGCGGAATCTTGGGTCGGCGAGCCCGAAACTCCCTCGGAAGCACAGGCACGCAGCCAATTAGCCAAGGCAGTCAGAGAACGTGAGGAGTTACTTAAAAATTTGGATGAGCTCAAAAATCTGGATGCCAAACTTTTGGAAAATGCCAAGGCATTGGAAGCAATTGAAACCAACCTGCAGCATAATTCATCCGCGCGCAGTCAATTGCCAGCCTGGCTGAAAGAGGCATCTCCTACAGCTTTGGCTGAAAAACTGCAAAAAGTTGGTCGACTGCAAAGAGCTCGGCTATTCCGGAAATGGCGCATCCGCAGATTCTTGAGAAAAAACGAGTTGCCGTGGAACGCGCACCCTTCAAAATATTCAGAGATTTTGCTGAACTTTCTGGAGTGGGCGCGGTTGCTAGATACACATCGCAAACACAAAAGCCAATGGCAAGAGTTGGCGGGTCTTTTGCCAAACCCAAAAGCGCAACTGCTCGACGCAGACAATCGATGGCATGCTGCTAGCCGAATGGCGGTGCAATCCACGGCAGCCCACAAAGTTTTCTCGAATGCAGAGCATTTGATGCCATTCACCCAGGTGGGGCCGGGTAATCCGCTCTCAAGAGCTATCAGCAGGCTGCTCCCCAAAAATATTTTAAGGGGCTGGGCCTGCACAACATATTCCATGAAGTACAACTTTGGTCTGAAGCCAAATTTGTTTGATTTGGCAATTCTGGATGAGGCCAGCCAGTGCAGTTTGGCTGTGGTGTTGCCTGTGGCTTACAGAGCCAAAAGACTTGCCGTCATCGGCGACCCGAATCAACTGCGACCAGTTGTGAAAGTAGGCCCCGCTCGCTTGCGCAGCATCGCTAAATCCGTGAGTTTGGACGATGCTGAACTGCGTGAACAAGGCATGCATTTTCTGGACGGTTCAGCATATCTGGCTTTTGAATCAGCAGCTGAGCCTGAGTTGCCTGCCTGGCTGAATGAACACTATCGCTGCCATCCAACCATTGCCCGCTGGTTCAACCGCGACTTCTACCGAGACACCCTGAAAATTCTCACTGATGTAGCTCAAATATCGCCGCAGGAGAGGCAAATTTTCTGGATTGACGTCAACGGACAAGCGGAAAGAAACAAAAATGGAGGCAGCTGGAAGAATGAACAGGAAGCTATCCAAGCTGTTGAACAGGCCATAATCTTCCGCCAGCAGGGGCTTTCGGTGGCAGTGCTGACGCCCTTTGCGGCCCAAGCAGAGTTGATTAAAGAATTATTTCGTAAACAGTTGGTCCCATCGCGCTTTGGGTCATCTGGCATCGACATCGGCACGGCACATAAGCTCCAAGGGAAAGAGCGCGATGCCATCGTGTTTTCCACCGTACTGGCTCCGGGGATCAACCCTGGAACTGTCAGGTGGGTTGAAAAAGAACGCAACTTGATCAACGTAGCAGTCAGTCGAGCTAAACAGGTTTTGGCGGTTGTAGGCCACCCTTTCATTCAAAACGAAGCTGGTCAGACGTTGCAGTCGCTCAAGCAATACTGCTTGGAATGCGAACAACAGAAGCACAACGGCGATTCATCTGATGTAGAGGCGAGTTTTCGCACCGACAGCCAGGCTGAGCTGCTTTTGCTGGATGCGCTGCGAGAAGCAGAGATGGCTCCCTATGCCAAGTTGTCGGCAAGTGGATATGAGCTTGATTTCGCCTTGATGGAGGAAGCCATGTTGCTCAACCTTGAAGTAGATGGCGACCGACATTTAGGCCACCGTGCCAGGCAGTGGCGACAGGATTTGCAAAGAGACCACATATTGGAAAATCTTGGCTGGGAGGTGATGCGCATTCCCGCTTGGCGATGCCATCTGGAGATGGACGATGTCATTGCTGAGATTCGCAAAAAGTGGGATTCTTTGCTTGATTCTGCCTAAAAAACTAGAACTGGCTGCTGCAACAATGTCAGACCCGCTTGCTAAATTAAAACTTCAATAGGGTGCATCCCAGTCAAATATGATCGGTGGTGCGGCCTGCAACCAACCCAACTGACACATCTAGCGGAGCAACAATGTCTGAACCACAAGCAGCTATTTTCAATGAAATGGGACGCCATCAGTGGTATGTCCACTTCAGCCGGGAGCCAAATGCCGACCTGGGAGTGATTCGCTCGGTCATTTCCCAGTTGCGTTCCGATTGCAAAGCCAAGGGCATCAACTTGGTGGTTGGCTTCGGCCCTGATTTGTTGGCTGACTTGAGTGGAGATGTCCCAGCCGATTTTCGAAAATTTGAGACCGTAGCTTCCATTGACGGCAGCGGGCGGGAAGCTATCGGCACACAGGAAGAGCTTCTATTCTGGCTCAACAGCCCTAAAAAAGATGAGATTTGGAAAGCTCAGTACGATGCGCGCACCGCTTTGAAAGGGCATATGTCGGTAGCTCGTGAAACTCCCACGTTCATCTATGGCGAATCCTTGGATATGACCGGCTTCACGGACGGCACTGGCAATCCCGACCCGGCAGATGAGCCTGCGGTGGCGCTTGTGCCCGACGGCTCGCTAGGCGCCGGCGGGAGCTTCATTTTGGCGCAGCGCTGGGTTCACAACTTGGATGGCTGGAATGAAATGCCTGTTGAGCAGCAAGAAAATATTTTTGGAATCTCCAAAGACAACAATGACCGCCAGGAAATCCAGCAGGACTACTCGCATCTAGTGCATGTGGAGTTGCGTGAAGGCAGGTCGGGCTACCCAGACACTCCCAAGCGCGACGAGATTGTGCGCCGTTCCACACCTTATGCGTTGCATGACGGCACGGTAGGGCTTTATTTCATGGCGTTTTGCCGTGAACAAGCCCCACTGCGCGAACGTCTGAGTGCCATGTACGGACAAGACGGGCAGCCACGCGACAAACTGACCGACTTTTCCAACCCAGTTTCAGGCTCCTATTATTTCGCCCCCTCCGAAGAACAACTAGCGGGGATGCTGGGCTAAGCAAGACGTTGGACTAGCCAAGAGCGGGGATGCTGGGCTAAGCGGGGGCAGAAATACTGGGCTGAGCAGGAGCATGCCTGCTCGGGATTCAGGATTCAGAGGCTCTTGCTGACGGTGAGGGCTCTTGAAAAAATGCGTCTCTCGCGGTTATTAAAACTTAGGCGAGCTGCCTGCTCACGACCGCGTTGGCTCATCTTATTCAATGTCTTGGCCAAAACGTCAATCAGCTTGTCCAACTCCAGTTCTTGCGAAACCATATCTAGTTGCGTGCTGAAAAACACCAAACAGAGCACATCTTCATGAGTTTGGACTCGTGAGTCGGTCTTCAGGTTGCGCTTTTGAATGATGCTTTGCACTTGCTTGACAGTCTCGCTGTCGTAACCCACTTCTTCTAGGATTGCGCCTGCCTCAGTTGCGTGAAAACGAGCCAGCTCAGTGCGCCACTTCAGGTAACCACGCCGATCCTTGGGATAGCTGTCACGGGGTATCTCCCAGCGCTTGATGTGGTGAGCCCGCGCTGCCAGTTGCTGAATAGGAGCAGCCTCCGGCTCCAGGCGCAAAAGCCATTCAGTTGCCAGGCGGCCATGACACAACTCTTTGGGCCACTCCTCACCTTTGTAAACCAAAGTGTTCGGGTCTTGTGAGTTGGCAGCGTCAATGGCTTCTATGGAAGCTGCCAGCTTCATATCTTGTGAAATTGAGTCCGTCATGTTCAGTCAGCCCTTTGAGTAATTCAGCTTTTAGCTAAGCCCTGCCTATCTCAGGTCTGCATCAATTTTAGAGCTTGGTTAAAATCCGCCAGCAGATCGCCGGGATGCTCCAACCCCACAGACACTCTGAAAATATTCTCACCAATGCCCATTGCTTCTAACTCCTCAGGCAGCAAACCGGCATGAGTAGTCGTGAAGGGGTGTGTAATCAGCGTTTCAGGCCCGCCCATTGAAGTAGCCAGCTGGGCCAGTTTTAGGTTCTGCATGAACTTAGCTGGCACGCCGTTTTGGCCTTGGGCCAGGTCTGGGCTTAGGCTTGGAGCTTTCAACTCAAATGCCAGAATTCCGCCTGGAAGCTTCATCTGCTGATTGGCCAAGCTGTGGCCTGGATGCGACTCCAACCAGGGAAACCAAACTCTGGCTATGGCCGGGTGCTGTTCTAAGTGCCGAGCCAAAAACCAGGCCGTTTCGCTCTGTCGGGCAAGTCTGACTGCCAAGGTGCGCAGCCCCCTCAAGCCGTTCATCGCATCAAAAGCAGAAGCATTGGCTCCTAGCATCACGCTGTAGCTGCGAATCCAGTCAAGCAATTCCTTGCTGCCCGACACGACGCCCAGCATGGCATCATTGTGCCCAGCGATGGATTTCGTAGCTGAATGCAGGCTCAGGTCAGCCCCCCAATCCAGCGGGCGTTGGATGATAGGAGGAGCAGCCGTCGAATCAACCACCACAACCGGCCCGGCGATGGCGCCCAGTTCACTCAGGTCTGTCAAGCCCACCAGCGGATTAGAAGGCGTCTCGGCAAACACCAGCTTGGTCTTGCCAGGCTGGACAGCTTCTGCAAAGGCGCCTGGCTGGGTGCCATCCACCAAAGTAAGCTCCAACTTGAACTGGGCTTTGGCCCATTGGAAGAAAAGCAAGGTCGTGCCGTAGAGTTGCTGCTGCACCACAACATGGTCGCCACTGCCGCACAGCGCCAGCACAACTGAACTTATAGCACCCATTCCCGATGAAAAAGCCCTGGCGGCTTCAGCGCCTTCCAACTCTGCCACAGCTTCTTCAAATGCGCCGACAGTCGGGTTGGAATGGCGACTATAAAACCGCTGCTCGGTCAGGTCACAAGCCTTGGTTTGAGTTTGCTCCAAGGAGTCGGTTACGTAGTTGGTGCTCGGAAACAGAACGGGAGCCAGAGAGTCTGGCTGGTCGCTGCGACCCGACCTGATGACGGAAGTTTCAGGGTGCATCTACTTTGATTTCCGGTGTATCTGCGTTTCAGGGTGCCTCTACGCTGATTTCCGCTGCCTCTGCTTTTTCCAAAAACTCCACTAGGGCTGAGCCAACCTGTCTAGGTTCCAGCAAGAAACTGTCGTGTCCATAGGGAGAGTCGATCTCCAGCAACTCGCACTTGCCCCCTACCTCATTGATGACGTCCATGATCTCCTTTTGCTGGCGTGGGGGATACAAGATGTCGGAGTTGATGCTGAGACACAATACAGGCACTTGGATGCGTGCTGCAACTTTGTCTAAACCGCCTGGGCGGTGCCGGGCTAAATCGTGCAGATCCATGGCCTTGTTGAGCAAGATGTAGGAGTTGGCATCAAACCTGCGAGCCAGCTTTTCACCTTGGTAGTCCAAATAGCTTTCTATGCGAAAGCGATCCCAATGCCCTAAAACATTGAAAGGGTTGACCAACTCCCGCGAAAAGCGAAATTCCAAAATCTCATCCGTGCGGTAGGAGACCATGCCGATGGCGCGTGCATTGGCTAGCCCTGCATGGGGACCTTGCCCGTCAGGGGCGTCATAGTAGTCGCCTCCCTTCCAGCACGGGTCCAAGGTGACGGCCCGGCGCCCAATGGTGCTGAAGGCAATTTGCCAAGGGCTGGCTGCGCAAGCAGTGGCAATGGGAATAGCCGATTTAAGTCGGTCAGGAAAAAGCACCGACCACTCCAACACCTGCATGCCTCCCATAGATCCGCCAATGACCGACAGCCATTGCTTGATGCCTAGGTGATTGGAGAGTTTCTCTTGCACCCGCACCATGTCGCGAACGGTAACCACGGGGAAAGTGGGCCCGTAAGGTCGGCCAGTATTGGGGTTGATCGATGACGGCCCGGTTGTGCCTTGGCAACCACCCAAGACGTTGGTGGCCACCACAAAATAGCGATTGGTGTCAATAGCTTTGCCTTCGCCCACAATGTCATTCCACCAACCTGGTGTCGGGTGCCCGTCGTCTACTTCACCTGCCACATGAGAATCCCCCGTCAGCGCGTGGCAAATCAAAATGGCGTTGGATTTAGCTTCATTCAAGGTGCCCCAAGTTTCATAGGCCACCGTGATTTCCTCCAGATGAGTACCACACTCCAGCACAAACCAACGTTGCTTGTCAAAGTGGAAGAACTGACGGTTGCCCGCAGGGTCACCCTCCTTCCAGCATCCAGAAGCAGGAATGCCCTTGCCGTAAGGATTCAGAGCGGGATGCGATTCGCTGTGGAAATCTTCCGTGCTCATTGTTCTGGCTTTGGTGCTGATTGCTCTGGCGAAGCTTGCCGCGGCGAATTCTGTTCTGGCGAAGCTTGCCGCGGCGAATCCGAAGCTTCCCCAAGATCAGCTTCAAAATCAAAAACCTCAGGCCCAGTTTCAGCACTTTGAGGCTCAACCGCTCTGACTGTTCTGGAACTCATTTGGGCTGCAGACTCCCTATCTAAACCGGGGTCTTGGTCGGAAGCGGGTTCTGAGTCAGAAGCAGGTTTCAAATCGGAGGCAGAGTCCTCATCCAGGTGGGCAGGTTCTGAGTCTGTTGCATCAGAACTTGGTCTGTCTCGCCTGAGCAGCAACCATGCCAAAGCGCCGAGCCAAAGAGCTGACATCACCCAAACATTGACCCTCACGCCCAATAACTTGCTAGCTTCGTCAATCCTGAGCAACTCAATCCAAATACGCCCCGAAGCATAACCCAGCACATAGCAGGCAAACAGGTGCCCAGTGGGAAGCTTTCGTTTGCTGTCAACCCACAGCAGAACCCCCATGAGGCCCAAATTCCACAGCGCTTCATAGAGGAAGGTCGGGTGGAAGGTGATGTCAGACCTGGCGGCTTCGGCTTGATATTCAGGCGGGATGTTCTCTCTGTCTATCTCCAGGCCCCAAGGCAAGTCCGTGGGCCGCCCGAATAACTCTTGGTTGAACCAGTTTCCTAAGCGCCCGATGGCTTGACCCAGGGGCAGGGCAGCTGCTACGATGTCTAGCTGCTGGCTCAGATTCCATTTGAAGTGTCGACATACCGCTGCCCCCGCCAGCACACCTCCGATCACAGCTCCTGGAATGCCAAGCCCACCTTCCCAAATCTTGAAAGCGTCCAGCCAGTCGTCTTGATACTGCTTCCAGTCGGTAATCACGTGATAGATGCGAGCGCCCACCAGACCCGCCGGCACGACTATCCAAGCTAAAATCACCGATATATCCGGGTCTAGACTGCGCTGGGTCAGGCGCCATCTAACCATCAGCACCACAGCCACCACTCCCAAGGCGATGAAAAGCCCATACAGGCGAATCTCCAAGGGACCTAGGTCAATTACGTCAGTTGATGGGCTTGGGATGGAAGCAATCATAAAATCACTTAAAGGCAGCATGATTTAGTCTAAATCTAAAATTACTTGAGATAGTCGAATAAAACAGACTGAAGAAATCAGAACAAGACAGTTTACAATACCAAAACGCCACACAACGCCAAGGAGATCGCTATGGACAGCGCACGCCAAATTGAGAATTTGCTCTACAGATATGCCGAGTTGATTGACGGCGGTGATTATGTGGGGTTAGGTCAGCTTTTTGCTAAGGCCCGCATTATAGATGCCGACGGAAACTTGATTGCTGAAGGAGCGGACGGGGTGAAAGCCATGTACGACAACTCAACTCGTATCTACCCGCAAGCGGGAACGCCTCTCACAAAACACGTAACTACCAACGCCATTATTGAAGTGGATGAGGCGGCTGGTGTGGCCTCAGCGCGCTCCTACTACACCGTGCTGCAGCGCACTGAATCTTTGGCTTTGCAACCCATCATCACAGGGCGCTACCACGATACTTTTCAACGCAACCAAGCGGGGGCGGGCTGGCACTTTACTGAGCGCAAGATGATTATGGACCAACTGGGCGACTTGTCGCAGCACCTTTTGATTTCAGTGGAAGGCTAGGGGGGGCTAGCTGGGGACACCCTCTGCTAACCCTAAGGGGCGACGTCGTGGTTGCCACTGGGCAACGCCACAGTGCCTCCTAGTAGCCCTTCCTAGACGACAATTTCAAAAATCGTCCCCAAGGGAGCCGCGTTATTGATCGTCGTGATGACGTTATTGGGCACTCTGATGCATCCTGACGATACGGCTTGCCCAATCAACCCGGGCTGGTTCGTCCCGTGGAGGGCAATATTGGGGAGCCCGCCTTGGAACTCTCTCAGCTGTTCACTGTAAGCGCTCAGCGACAGCACATGCGGGCCATAAGCGGCGTTCGGCGGCGGCAACTTTTCTTTCAAGAAAAATGTTCCCAAGGGGGTTTCCCTAGTTGGCCGTCCGATAACTGCCAAGGTTTCGGCAATCAACTCGTCGCCATTCCACAGCCGAACAGATTTTTCAGACAAGTCGATAATGCCGTGATACCTGTGCGTGAACCAGTCAAAACCTTGGTTTTGGACCCAGCCTGAAACTCCGTTTTTATAACAAGGCGGAACTGTGCAGTTTCGTTCAGGGGCAAGCTGTCTGGCTGCCACATTGACCCTGACCCAGGCATCGGCTTGGCTACCTTCCAGCACTTGCATGACCAACGCGCCGTTATAGTATGACCGATACCACAGCCCGCCATCTGGCAAGGCTATCTCATTGCCATTGGGCGCATCATAGAGGGGAACCCTGCGCTGGTCTGGGCCGTTGGCGATGATAACCGTGGCAGAAAACGAATTGCCGTAGGGAGAAGGCTTGTTGTTTTCAGCAAGCGATGGGCCAGACCCGGTATTGGGGGGAGCAGAAGTTGTGCTTATATCTGGGATGCCAGGAATAGTGGGATTCACAACCACATTGTCTGGCGGCGGCTCAGATGGCGGTTCCGTGGCAGTTGGGTCGCTTGGCGAAGCAGTTGGGTCGTTTGGCGAAGCAGTTGTGGCGGTGACCTGTGTGGTAGTTGGGTCTACAACAGGTGGCAAAGTTTCGGGGGTGGGCGTATCAGGCACAGATACAAGCTCGGGAGAGTCTCCACTTGAGCATGCCATCCCAAATAATGCCAGCAGCAGCAAGCCGCAGACGGCTTGGATGATTCTGGTTTTAGTCAGCCTGGGTTTTGATGTCATCTTTGGCATATTGAGATCTTTCAAATAAAGGTTTTGGTGGACAGGTCTTGGTGGGCGCGCCTTCAGCTTGTTAGAAAAATACGATGCTGGCAAAGAGAGCCGTTGTCAGAACCTATAAGCTGATTTAGCACACTAAATTTACTCGTGAAATTTGGCTTGAAAAATATCCTATTATTCCATATTTTTCAATTCCACTTTTTTAGGTGAAATCTTTTCTTAATCTTTAAAGTAAGCTCACACGTCCAAAAGCCATCAAAAACTCTGAAATTTTCCTACCGAATTTAGATTAAGACCATGCCAGACATTATCGCCCGGAACCAGATTGGCCCAGGCCAGCTGGGCTCAAGCAGTGTTGATGGAAAGGTAATCATAGTCACAGGTTCAGGGCGTGGCATCGGACGTGGCGTCGCCCGTCATCTAGGCAAGGCGGGTGCCAAAATCACCCTAGCGGAACGCCGGGAAGACTTGCTGCAAGAAGTTGCTGCCGAGCTTGACGATTTGGGAGTTGAAAACATGGGCATTGCCTGCGATGTCGGCATTCAGGAGAGCGTTTTTGCCATGGCAGCAGCCGTGGTGGAACAGTTCGGGCGAGTTGATGGTCTAGTCAACAATGCTCAGCGCTTTGTCTCGGTCAAAAATCTCCAAGAGATAACCCAGCAAGACATGGACGTCCTCTACAGCACCGGCCCCTATGCCACACTTTGGGGTATGCAAGCGGTCTTTCCGGCGATGAAAGAGCAAGGTTGGGGTCGTATTGTGAACGTGGCATCTTCCAACGGCATTTCGGGCGCACCGGGCTATGCGCCTTATAATTCCTCCAAAGAGGCTATTCGGGCGCTGACACGCACCGCGGCTAGCGAATGGGCTCGCTATGGCATTGTGATCAACTGCTACTGTCCTGCTTCGGCGGCCCATCGGATGCCTCCTGACAACTCTGATGAGCACCGCCAAGCTGCTTTCGCCAAGATGTATGCCAACCACCCGATGGGGCGAGACGGCGACCCCGAACACGACATAGGTCCAGTGGTGGCATTTTTGTGCTCAGATGCCTGTCGCTACATGACAGGCGAGACCTTGATGGTTGACGGCGGCGGACATATGCGGGCATGATAGCTATGAGAGCCCTGTCTATGTCTTGCCCCTGCCCAACCCGCTGCCTGGATGCCAACCATGTCTAACATGTCTAAACCCCGCCTGTCTAGACCCCGCCTGTCTAGACCCCGCCCAAGCGTGGGTGTTTGCATCCCGGCCCATAACGAAGGCTCCACCATCGGAGATATCTGTGCCAAAATTTCCAAGTTTCTGATGAACGGAGCGCATCGGTTGGTGGATGAGCTGGTTGTGATTGACGACCGTTCCACTGACGACACAGCTTCACAAGCTGCCAGCAACGGAGCTGTCGTCATTCCCGTCAGAGACATCCTGCCTTCCTTTCAGCCCGACAAAGGCAAGGGCAACGCCATGTGGAAGGGAATAGCCGCAACCACTTCCGACATAATGGTCTTTTGCGATGGCGACCTGCTGGAATTCGATCCTCACTATGTGGAAGCCCTGGCAGAAACACTCATTGCCGAAGAATCGCTGGCACTGGTGAAGGGCTACTACGAAAGAGGATACGAAGGGCGACCGGGTGAAGGAGGGCGCACGACGGCTCTCATGGCACGGCCCGCCCTGTCGCTGTTTTTTCCCGAACTAGCTGTCATCCGCCAACCCTTGGGCGGGGAATATGCCATCCGCAGATATGTCGCCGAGCGGGTGAAATTTGTGAGTGGCTGGGGCGTGGAGGTTGCCTTGCTGATTGACATTGCCAGCAAATGGGGAGCTGAAACCATAGGCCAAGTGGAGCTAGGGCGGCGCACCCATAAACATCGCACTCTTCACGAACTGTCGATCCAGGCTTCTGAAATCCTCCACATCGTGCTTGACAGAGCAGGGGTGGCGTGGCAAAATGGGTGGTCTTTTGACTTGGTGCGTCCTGGCCACGAGGCTTACCCCATCCGCATTGAGGAGCAGCCACCATTGCATTGTCAAGCAGAATACCAAGAATTCCAAGTGCAATGCCAAGCTGTTTTGAGCCAGACCGTGGGGGATGGCTGAGCCTGAGGCACGGCAGCACGGCAGGGCGCAATGTCTCCAATGTCTCCAAAACTTGACGGTCTGACCATGTGGCAACTCTGGCCCAGAGTTGAGTTGGCTGCCGGCACAGAAAGTTCCGACGGCTGGAAACAGCTTTACGTTGATTTTGATCGCTCGGGCAAACAGCCGTGGGTGATGCTGAACATGGTTCAAAGTGTGGATGGTGCGGTGTCGGCTGATGGCGTGTCGGCAAGTTTGAGCTCTCCCTCCGACAAGCAGATCTTTTCTCTTCTGCGAAGCTTGGCGGATTTTATCTTGGTGGGTGCCAACACAGTCCGTCTTGAAAACTACGGCCCTGTGAGGCTGAGCGCTGCGTTGCAGGCGCAGAGATTAAGCCGTGGACAACTGCCATTGCCCGAGATTGCGGTTGTAACTAGCAGTCTCTCACTGGAGCCAACCAGCCGCCTCTTCCGCGACAGCAGTGCTGGCAGTGCCAACGCCGCCGGTGATGCCTCAGAAAATGCCAATCCGAAACCGCTGATTTTCACTGTGAGTTCTAGCACGGATGAACATCAAAAACGCAAGGCTGCGCTAAGTGGCGTTGCGGAGGTAATCGCTGCGGAGAGTTCTTCCACCAAGACCAGTAACTCCTCAGCCGGCCAAGCCCCAGCCAACCAAGCCTCGGCCAACCAAGCTGGTGTCAACTCTGTTGACTTAGGCGCAGTGCTGAGTATCTTGTCGAAGAAAGCTCCTGGGGGCCGGAAGCAATGTGTGGTGTTGTGTGAAGGCGGGCCGAAGTTAAATGCGCAACTGGCAGGCCAAGGTCTGATAGATGAGTTTTGCCTGAGTTTGTCGCCTAAGTTGGTCGGAGGCCGGTCTAGCAGATTGCTGGAAGGCGCGCCTGGGCTGAGTGCTGAGTTGGATTTGTCGCAGTTGTGCTTGCTGTCGACAGTCAGCGACGGCAAGATGTTGTTTCTCAGATACGTTTTGAAGGGCGACTAACTATGGCGAGTCTTCAGGTGAGCGACTTGGATATGACCGGCAGCGGCTTGGCGTTGAAATCCCAAGACGAGGTTTGTTGAACGAGATAATCCCGGGTTTGCTGGTCTAAATTCTGCAGGTTGCCCTCCTCAAACCAGCAGGTCTAAGCATGCGTAAAGGTGCGTTTGGGCAGTTTTGGAATGGGATGAACACCCAGTCGGTGATGCCAAAAATGCCATGTTCTTTCATTGAAAAAACCGATAGGCGGGTCTCGCAAAACCTGTCTCAGATCATCTTCCGTTGTCACGGAAAGCAGCCATCTGATGTCTTCCATGACACCTATCGTCATCATTTGGGTGAACAGGAGCGACAAGTCTTGGAGGGTGTCTTGGGGTGACTGCCTCCAAACATAGCGCTTGGCCATCAAAATCGCTTGCGGGTCATCTTCAGCGATACTCCAGCTTGGGGTTTTGGAGGTGGCGTCAAGCATAAGCCTCAAAAGGTAATTTTAGCGTTACATATTGAGATGGCAGGTTTAAATCACTGGTCTCCAGCTTGCTCTGATGGCTGCGAGGTTTCGGCTTGAGGGCGCAAGTGGCTCAGGTCAACTGAACCGTCATTGGTGGCAACAGCCCAAATTCCGACAGCT
>JAPYNY010000082.1 GCA_028283145.1 Candidatus Hopanoidivorans cymbastelae | reverse complement strand
GATGAAGATGAAACAACACCACCGACCCAATCCACAGCAGAGAATATAGAAACAGCAATTGCGCCTAGCACTGCTGCGTCTAGCCGCGATGCCGGCTCAGATATTGGAGAAGGCTCCAGTGGGGGTACTGGCAGCAGTTTGGGTGGTTCATCTGGTGAGCCGCGGCCCGTTGTGGATGGTGAGGAGAAGGTGAACTCTGATGATGGGTTAGACGGAACTGAGACCAACAAAGTTGACGGCGGTTCTGTCAGGTCGCCAAGTGGGTCACAGCCTGTTCCTGAAGGCACTAGTGGTGATGAGGGTTTGGGCGGGTCGCCGAACGGTCCGCAACCAGCCGCAGAAGGCGACAACACTGAAGAAGACACCGAAGAAGTCTCTAGCAGGTCGCCGAACAGACCGCAACCTGTTGTGGGGGGTGACGAGGGTTTGGAGTCTGAGCCGGAAACAGTTCGGATCTTACATGAGTGTGACGTTGATTTGTTCAACTGCGAAATCTTTGCGGACACTGATAGTTTCGACCAGAAGCTGCCGTGCTCACAGCAATTGACTGTCAGCAATGAAGTTGCCCACCAACGGGCCGAAGCTATGACACAAGAAATAGCAACCGGGGTGCGAGGCATTACCCAAAAACAAGCTGAAGCTCTGGCCATGGGGCTGGCAGTATGCGAAGCCGAATTTTCTGAAATCACACATCTTGCCCGACAAGGCAATGTCGGCATACAATTCATCAAACTGGTAATGGGATTCATGAGCGGAAACTACCGTGATTTCATAACAGCATATTACAGGCTACCCTGCATGGTAGCCCCATACGAATTCAGCATCCAAATGACGACACCATCCCGTCTGCGTCGACTCATCTCAGCGGTAAGAGAAGCCGCCCTATTCCTTTACAAACCCACCAACCAACAAATCACCAACATAAACCAAGAACTCGCCCTACCAGAAGTAACGACCAACTTTCTAACAGAAATAAGCGGACACTATAACGACCTTTACATGCACAGCAGAGATGGCACATACGAACCCTATGGCACCGAGCCAATGCGTGCGAATCAGGTGCCATGTGGGAATTTTCTGAGAGTCTTTCCTGATTTGTACCACATACAAGATTCAGTCCTTGATGACTCCATCAGTGGAATAGTGGGCTGGGACTTCCTCAGAAAATCACCCGGCCCCTACTACTAAGAGTTCTTCATCTAAAATTTAAGCTTGAGGGCGTAGAATCTGTCACATATGAAACCTTTCCCAGCGACTGCTAAGTACGGGAAGTTTTTGACTTTGTTGCTTGCGTTGATAGTTTCTGCGGGTTTGGTTGCGTCTAGTTGTAGTTCCACAGATGAAGATGAAACAACACCACCGACCCAATCCACAGCAGAGAATATAGAAACAGCAATTGCGCCTAGCACTGCTGCGTCTAGCCGCGAAGCCGGCTCAGATATTGGAGAAGGCTCCAGTGGGGGTACTGGCAGCAGTTTGGGTGGTTCATCTGGTGAGCCGCGGTCTGCTGCTGGGGATGGTGAGGAGAAGGTGAACTCTGATGATGGGTTAGACGGAACTGAGACCAATAAAGTTGACGGCGGTTCTGTCAGGTCGCCAAGTGGGTCACAGCCTGTTCCTGAAGGCACTAGTGGTGATGAGGGTTTGGGTGGGTCGCCGAACGGGCCGCAACCAACCACAGAAGGCGACAACACTGAAGAAGACACCGAAGAAGTCTCTAGCAGGTCGCCGAACAGACCGCAACCTGTTGTGGGGGGTGACGAGGGTTTTGAGTCTGAGCCGGAAACAGTTCGGATCTTACATGAGTGCGATGTTGATTTGTTCAACTGCGAAATCTTTGCGGACACTGATAGTTTCGATCAGAAGCTGCCGTGCTCACAGCAATTGACTGTCAGCGATGAAGTTGTCCGCCAACGGGCCGAAGCTATGACACAAGAAATAGCAACCGGGGTGCGAGGCATTACCCAAAAACAAGCTGAAGCTCTGGCTATGGGGCTGGCAGTATGCGAAGCCGAATTTTCTGAAATCACAGATCTTGCCCGACAAGGCAATGTCGGCATACAATTCATCAAACTGGTAATGGGGTTCATGAGCGGAAACTAC
>JAPYNY010000081.1 GCA_028283145.1 Candidatus Hopanoidivorans cymbastelae | reverse complement strand
GTCATATAGACCTCCCTGGCCTTGGATCCCTCAGACGGGCCCACCACTCCCCTAGTTTCAAGTAGATCCATCAGCCGCCCAGCCCTGGCAAATCCAATGCGTAGTTTGCGCTGCAACATGGAGGTGGAGCCAAGCCCCGAGTTCACAATGATCTCCATAGCCTCCTTCAGCAGTTCGTCGTCTTCACTGCTGGCATCTCCGGCCGAAGCTGAAGAATGCTGCGAAATGATTTCTTGGCTGCTCAACCCCGTCACATAGTCCAAACCCCGCTCCGAAACTTGCCGGCGCCAAAAACCCACTACCTTTTGCACTTCCGATTCCGCCACCCAAGCACCTTGAATGCGGCGTGGTGAGCTAGAAGACGGGCCGAGCAGCAACATATCGCCCTGCCCGACAAGCCGCTCAGCTCCTGCCTGATCCAAAATCACTCGGCTGTCAATCAGGCTGGACACCGAAAACGCCAGTCGCGCCGGAATGTTGGCTTTGATAACCCCTGTCAGCACATCGGCCGAGGGGCGCTGCGTGGCGATAATCAGATGGATGCCGACCGCCCGTGCCTTTTGCGCTATGCGACAGATAGCATCTTCCACGTCTCGCGCTGCCACCATCATCAAATCGGAAAGCTCGTCCACCACTACCAGAATGAACGGCAGGCGTGGGAATTCCTCGTCATCTCCGAAAACGCCCGCAGCGTAAGCTTCGTTGTAGCCACCGATATCTCTGAAGCCGGCGGTGGAGAGCAGCTGATAGCGCCTGTCCATCTCTGCGACAGCCCAATTCAGGGCGTTGGCGGCTTTTTTGGGGTCAACCACAGGCTCGGTCAGCAAGTGGGGCACCTGCCCGAACTGGCGCATCTCCACCATCTTGGGGTCAACCAGAATCATCCGCAAATCCTCAGGTGTGGAGCGCATGAGAATGGAAGCAAGCATGGTGTTGACGCAAGACGACTTGCCCGAACCCGTTGCGCCGGCAATGAGCAGGTGAGGCATGCGGGCTAGATTCATCATGATGGAGCGACCGGTGATGTCGCGCCCCACGGCCACATCCAGCGGATGACAGGCTTTTTGGGCTTCCTGCGAGTTGAGAATGTCGCCCACCAGCACTGTTTGGCGGGCAATGTTGGGCACCTCCACGCCGATGGCCCTCCGGCCCGGAATGGGAGCCAGGATGCGCACATCTGGTGAAGCCATGGCATAGGCAATGTCTTTGTGAAGACTGGTGAGTCGGGAAACTTTGACGCCCTCGCCCAACTCCAGTTCATAGCGGGTAACGGTCGGGCCAATGACCATTCCGACCAAGCGTGTATTCACGCCATGAGCTTCCAGGGATTGTTCCAGCAGATGCCCGCGCTCGCGCGCTCTGACTTCATCTAGGTCTACCGTTTCGGAAAGAGAGAGCAGGTCGGCAGGGGGCAGAGTCCAGGTGGTGGTCGGTCTGAAATGGTTTTCGGCAACTGGGGACGTCAAGTCGTCTGCTGTGAGGTCATCTGGGATCAGGTTGTCTGGCGACGGGTCGTTCTGCCCTGAACTGCTTTTTGCGTCGGTCGCACCTTCGGCACCTGTGCCATTAGCCACAGATGATTTTTTTGCCCCTGTTTGGCTGGAGTTGCCAGCCCCTGCAGTTTTAGTCAAATCATCTAAGTCGTCTGTTGCTTCGGTCTCGCTGGCTGCCGTTGCGGTGCTGCCGTTGCGCAAGACCAAACCTTCATCCTTGGTGTAGTCGTAGAGTTCACGGCGGCTCTTGGATGTCTCCGCATAAGTAGAGAGCAGCGGCAACTCAGCTGAGGCACTGCCCGGCTGGTCGGGCGCCTGCTGCAATTCTTCTTCGTCTGAGATCAGTCGCTCAAGAGCCCGCCACACATACATGCAGCCTCTGCCAAGGCAAGCCAAAACCCAGCCAACTACTCTGAAAAAACCTCCCATGGTGCTGCGACTGGCCACAATAATGGCGAAAAGCGCAGCTGCGCCAAGCACGCAACCAGCCACAAAACTTCCCATCAACGCCTCCAAGGGCGAGGCGAAGGCGGCACCAAGCAAACCACCTGCCCTGGCAAATGATTCATAGGTGTCTCCCCATTCGGGCTGGCCGCCTGCCAAATGCGCCAAACCAGACGTTCCGATGAGGGTCAGAGACGACCCGAAGGCAATCTTGAATCCGTTGGTGGACTGGGTGTTATCGGAAACTTGCTCAGGGAAACCGATGAGAGAAATCCCAAGTGCCAGCAAAGCCGGGGGCATAAAAAATCTGATGGAACCAATCGAAGCGCCTAGACCTGTGCGCACCCAACGCCCCAGAGTGCCCGCAAAATCTCCATAGACGCCACACGCTATTATGATGCCAGCCAGAATCAAAGCCAGACCAACCAAGTCGGTGCTGTATTCGTAGCAAAGCGCACGTAGGCGACCGCCTTTGGTGGCGACTTTGGCTTTGGGCGGCTGTTGTCTGCTGGACTGGAGTTTTGTGGAGCGTGGAGACTGCCGCTTGGATGTGTCGGGCTTTGGCCCAGATGTGGAACGCCGCTTGGGTGGCGGCAGAAAGTCTAAATCCTGGCTAGCGGTTTGGGCTTGCCTAGCTGTTTGTGTGGTGGCCACTGAAGTTTGCACCTCTGTCTGGTTTACGCAACCGGGTTGCGCAAGCAAATGTTTACGTGGCCCCTACTCCAATTCCAAACTATAGCATGCCAAGCCCAATTACCCAAATTTTTTTAGGCGCTTTTTCGGTGCTCCCGGTTTTAGCACTCGTGGCTTCAAGGCTCGCAGTGGCGGCTGGCCGGTGATTTCTCCTGCGTTCACCTTGTGGGATAGCGTGATAGATCCAAATCAGATTTCAGGCCCCAGTCCAAAAATCTGATCATTGCGTGGGTTGCGGGCCGATACAGAAGCTTGTTGGGCAGGTTTTTGACTTCACAGCCCAGCATTTCTTGTGCCCAGTCAGGTAGTGTGCCAGAGGCAGCTTTGAACATTATGCGATAAGCAGCTTTGGCAAACGGCTTGAAAGGGAAATCCTTCAGAAACCCAACTGCTTCCTTGCCTTCCGGTATCAACTCCATTTCGTTGCGATAGCTGGCTATTACTTCCCGCAGCTGCTTCAAGCTGCTAGGAGGGTTCTCAGCGCCTAGCCGCTTGGCGATGATACCCATATCGGCAACGTAGTTGTCTTGGTCTAGCTGATTCAGTCGAGGTCGCCCGAAGTGTTCATGTGCTACCAGAAAGCTTTCCACTTCAGCCACATGCACCCACATCAGCAAGTGCGGGTCGTTGGCCGAGTAGGGTTCTCCCGAAGCGGTCGTCCCTATGACAGTGTCGTGAATCCTGCGCACGGCATTGATGGATTCCTCGGCTTTTTCCAAGGTGCCATAGGTTGTCCAGCCTAAGAAATCCACAGTTCGGCGGAGTCGCCCGAAGGGGTCTTCCTTGTAGTCGGAGTGGTCAACCATCGCTGCCATCGCCTTGGGGTGCAGCGACTGCAGCAATAAAGCCCGAATCCCACCCACGATCATGGCCGCGTCCAAATGCACCACCCGCACCGCGCTGTCAAACTCAAACAAACTAGGCTGGCTGGGGTCGGGAACGAACCGAGGCTTGGTGGTCTGCGCCAAGACCATCCGCACCGAACTTGCCACTTTCTGCCTGAGCCACTTCATAGATTAATTACTCAATTCTAGAGCCAGCACCCCTCATAATCCAGTCATTGCATAGTCGTTATTGTTTAGTTGCTGCAAAGCAATTTTTGCCATAAAGTTATATCTGATGGTACCTGAACTACCTGCTTCACGCCGGCAACGTTTAATGCTGTCCATAATGGCCTTAGAACAATGGCTAGAAAAGCGTTCCCTCACAAAACAGGAGTTGCAAAAACTGCTCTTCTTGCACAGCGAAAATACTGGTGAGCAAAACTACAGCTTTGTTCCACTCACGAGGGGCTGCCACTCCTTTACAGCAGCGAAGGACATGGAATTGCTTGCTGACAAGGAATGGATCAAACTAGACAGCGAAAATATAAGTTTGAAGCCAAGTCTTAATTTAAAAAACTTACTGATGGACTCAAAAACTGCTGATCTAAAAGAATGGTTTAACAAAAATAAATTAAGAGACGAGAAATTAATTGCATATACTTATCGCTATTACCCTTATTATGCCATCAATAGTATAATGACAGGTGATCTCATAAATGAAGAATTATTGACTCAAAGAAATTTGGATAACATCAAAAACAGTGATCCAAGAAATGGCAAAAAGAACCATGTGATATTTACTATAGGGTATGAGGGAATTAGCATTGAAGAATATTTGAATAAGCTTATTATGAATGATGTTGCTTTGGTATGTGATGTGAGACGAAATCCTATTAGTAGAAAATATGGTTTTTCAAAAACAAAGTTCAGCCAATTTTTGAATGAACTTTCCATAGGGTATAAGCACTTTCCTGCTTTGGGAATTGACTCAGAGTATAGGAAAAGCCTTAATTCTCCTGTGGATTATAAAAAATTATTTCAACAATACTCACAAAATTTGCCTAGCCATTACGAAAGTATTAGAGAAATCGCAAGTCTATCCGAGGAACATAAACGAATAGCTATAACCTGTTTTGAAGCTCAAGCGGAGTTCTGCCACCGCCATTGCTTGAGCGATTTTCTAGAGAAAAAATTAAAACCAACCGCCTCTTTTGAAATGGAGCATATATAAAAGAAAAATATTAATCACTGTCAAGATTGATCCAACTCTGTCAAGCAAGTATGCAGAGTTGGTTTGCACAGCTGGAATAAACGAAGCTGAAGAATGGAGGCGGCTTTGCCCAATTCAATTTAGACAATTGGTTCATGAAAAAAAGTGCAAAAAGTGGCAATACATAACTGGGGGGAGTATATTACGATGTATTCCAGCACCACCGCTCCTGAGATTGTGTCTATTCCTTATTCGCCGTAGATTATGTCTGAGTCGGCGTTGCCCCTGATAGTGCCAGCTCCGAGGACTCCTGTGAGGGTGGTTATTTTTGTTGGCTTTAGTTGGGATCGGTGATGTGTATTGTTGCGGTGGCTGTGTCGCAGCGGCCGAAGTTGTCGCAGATCTGGTATGTGAGGCTGTCTTGTCCGATGGTGCGTCCTACGTACTTGATGACCCGGTGTCCTGCGTATGGGTCCTGCCAATAGCGGTGGACTGTGCCTAGTGTTGGGTGGTTGGTTATGCGCAGGGTTCGAGGGTCTATATTGGTATCATTAGCCAGGACGTCCAAGGACATACCGCGTCCGTAGCGGTCGCCTGAGAACATTTCATCTTCTCCTATAGGCAAAATTGAAAACGTGTCATCCACCGCTTCAGGCGGCGGCTCATCTGTTGTGGTTCTGGTGATGCTGACCGTGTCGGCGGCTGTTCTGCCTGTGCTGTCGGTTACGGTTGCAGAGATGGTGTGGTCTCCAGGAGTCAGCTTGGATGCGTCAACAATTATTGACGAGCCGTCTCCTAAGTGTCCGTCCACGTTGCTGTACCAACTGTAGGCTGAACTGGGCAATCGGCCGTCTTCTTTATCACTAGCTCTCGCGGCCAATTCAAAGTTTGAGTACATGACGATCTGTCCGGGTTCAGGTTCTTGGATGCTGACTGTCGGAGTGCCTTGCCCCACGATAAAGATCGGGGTCTCAGCGAATGCTGAGCGGGTGCCGTCTGAAACCGAGACGCCGATTCTGGCCTGGTCGGTCGCTGGAATCATGCTGGCGTCAACGCTGATCATGTCAGAAGTGGTGTCCACAACGCGGCGATTATTCGGTTCGTATAGATGGTAGGTTTCACCAGCATCAACAGAATAATACACTATGTACTCCAGTTCATCATTATCTCTGTCTTCCACA
>JAPYNY010000080.1 GCA_028283145.1 Candidatus Hopanoidivorans cymbastelae | reverse complement strand
AAACACCTCAAAACCCCCACCCGCGACCTCCTGGTCCCCAGCAGCAGACTGCTCCTGAGCAACCGCCGGAGACACACCAAACACCGACGCTGCCAACAAGAACCCAGTCGTAATACTGAATACGCGCGCCAAACACGAACGACCATGACGATTACTGCTCAGGCGATGGGTGATGTCTTTATTCATGATTTTAAACTCCTTATAAATCAATCCAAAAAATATAGCAGTAGTTCAGGTGAACAGACTACCTTACTTCAAGGGAAAATATATTTTTGTTTATATGCACCAATATAATAGCAGTCATAGCAGCTGCATGCAAATTTTTTTGAGAAAAATATTTCAAACCAGAAATATCACTTAGAAATGTAACTAATTTATCAGCCAAGCAGAGCCACGCGCAGGATCGTGCGGAAGCAATCTGGGAAAACCCCAAAATCCATGAACTGGCAAGCCCACAAGCTGCCAGAGTCCAAATAAGGCAGAATATATCTAAAGTGCTAGCTCAGGGCCAGCTTTACCCTGAACTCCAGAAATCTAATCCACTCCGGGATCCACATTGGCAGGGCGGGTGCGGGACAGATGTGCTCCCGCGTCGGCCAAGATGAGTTGCCCGGTAATGCAGCGTGCCAAGTCGCTGGCCAAAAACACCACTAGGCGGCCCAATTCCTCAGCCTGAGTCTCTCGGCGCAGCGGCGTGGCCGACACTATGGCTTGGTAGTGTTCCTCGGAGAAGGCTGACTTCACCGTCTCAGTCAAGGTTGTGCCCGGCGCTATGGCGTGGACTCGTATTCCAACCGGCCCCAGCTCTGCAGCCAAAGTTGTGGTGAGGTGATTGATAGCAGCTTTGGCAGCACCATAACCTGCCATGTAGGGAGAAGGTCGGGTGGTCTCCCCTGAGGTGACGTTACAAATCACACCGCCTGCTGATTGCATAAGCTGGGCTTCGGCCATGCAAGAAACCGCGGTAGTGATGAGGTTTTGCTCCACCACATCTCTGAACATCTCAGGAGTCATGTTCAGCCAGGGGGCACTGCCTTTGGGCCCCATCATGCCGATGTTGTTCACAGCGATGTCAAGACCACCCAACTTCTTGGCCGCAGAATGAATCATTTCGGTCAGCTGGCTGTCGTCGCGAGCATCCCCAATCACGGCGATGGCAGACCCGCCCGCCGCTTCAATAAGAGCAGTTGTTTGCTGCGCCGGCTCGGCTCGGATGTCCAAAACAGCTACCTTGGCTCCTGCCTTAGCCAACCAACGCGCAATCTCGCGGCCAATGCCCGCGCCAGCGCCCGTTACCAACGCCCGCCGGCCTGAAAGGTCTATCTCAACTGCCATTTCTGCCGGTTCCGCTCAGTTGGCTGTGGCCAAAGGCCAGGATGGATTTACCGGAGCAGTCAACTCAGACGATCCCTGGCGCTGAAACTGCCACCAGCCCGCCGAGGCAATCATGGCAGCGTTATCGGTGCACATGGCTCGGCTCGGAATGAAACTGCGCACACCCAAATCGCTCATAGCCTCCGCAAACTGGACTCGCAAGGCAGAGTTCGCCGCTACTCCCCCCGCCAGACAAGCACAATTCACGCTTGTGTTTTGCCGGCTCTGGGACACTTGGACAGCCCTGGCCGTCTTGGCAACCAAAACATCCACCACTGCCTGCTGAAACGAGGCTGCGATGTCTGCTGTCGTCACGCCTTGGGTGGCAGGGGTTGCTGCCGGTGGATTGGCGGCAGTCACATCGGATTGACCGGACAATTTTCTGGTGTCTCTGGTGCGCAGATAGTTGGCCACCGCTGTCTTGAGACCGGAAAAAGAAAAGTCCAGCCCGTCACGCAACATTGGACGGGGAAACGGCACGGCTTCAGGGTTGCCCCGAGCGGCCAGCCGGTCTATTTCAGGCCCTCCCGGATAACCCAAATCCAAAAGCCTGGCAACCTTGTCAAAGGCTTCCCCGGCAGCATCATCGCAAGTCTGCCCCAAGAGATGGTATTCCCCAAAATCCTGCATCTCAACCAACATGGTGTGCCCGCCTGAAACCAGCAGCACCACAACGGGTAGCTCAATGTCGGGCTCCTCAAGAAAGGCTGCGTAGATGTGCCCTTCGAGATGATTGACCGCCGCAAACGGCACTTCCCAAGCCAGCGATAGGGCTTTAGCAGCACTCACCCCAACCAGCAGCGCCCCGACTAAACCAGGCCCCGCCGTGGCAGCCACCACATCAATTTCCTGGGGTGTTATCTTGGCTTCGTGAAGCGCCATGTCTATGACGGGCAGCAGTTGTTCTATGTGGGCGCGGCTCGCTACTTCTGGCACCACTCCCCCATATTTGCGGTGAAGGGAAATCTGACTGCTGACCACCGACGACAACACTTCAACGCCGCCTTTCACCACCGCAGCAGCCGTTTCATCGCAGGAAGTTTCAATTCCCAAGGTGATTGACGCCTGGGAGGAGGCCGCAGGGGTCATGGCCGGGGCGGTGGCGTGTGCAGAGGTCATGGCCGAAGGGGAGGTCGCGACAGGCGCAGGCGCGGTCGAATCAGATACCGCGACAGTCAAAAGCGGCTACTCCGAAAAGAGCGTGTTGGAGTCAAACTGGTTCATATTAGCTGGCTATAACCTGGGCCGCCTGCGACTAACTTTGGCAATTCTGCCAAGAACCTCAGGACTGGATATGTCTGATAACCACATAACTAAAGCGTGTTCTTTTGGCCCGACTGGAGTGGCAGGATAATAGTTGTAGCGCACTCCCACCGGTGCAAATCCGAAACGTCTATATAGCTCTCTGGCAGGCAAGTTGGAGAGGCGCACTTCCAAGCGGCAAGATCTCACCCCTCGTTGAGCAGCTGAGCAAAGCAGCTTGGCCAACATCTGGGTGGCAATCCCGCGGCCTTGCTGTTTGGGCGAAACCGCCACGGCAAGCAACTGCGAATCTTGCTCAACGTGCATAGTTGCTGCATAACCCACCACTGTGGCGTGCTGAACGGCGCTTGGCTGACTAGCCAGCACTGCCACAATATGTTCTTGATGCGCAGACCGCAAACCTGAAAGTAAGAATGGCTTGTTGCTGGCGTCTCCCAGCATCACCTGGCGTAAGGCATCTACTTCGTCCAGATGCTTTTCGGCCATTTTCGTCAGGCAGATTGTCTGGGCTGCCATCGGGCCTGCCCCAGTCGGCTGGCTCGCTTCAGTTTGAGGGCTGCCTCCAGTGCACTGGTCTGCCTCAGTTAGCTGGCCAACATCAACTGACTGGCTTGATTCAACCAAATTCATGTTTGAAATTTTCAGACTCCTTTGGGTGGCTACGGCTGCTGCGCTGGTGGGCCGATGTCGGGATTGCGCAAATATAGAGGACGAAGTTCAGCCGCGGCGCAAATATAACTTTTGCAAATATCACTTTTAGCAGGGGTATCATCCACATCTGCCTGCAATTTCATTATAGTTGTAGCGGACTCAAATTTGCCAACAGCAAACTCAGCCAAGGCCGAAGGTGAAACCTCATCGGAGCCCAGATTTACTCCCGCAATTGGATGACTTTGGGTTGTCTTGGCAGCCAATTCGGCTTCAAACCGCATTGACAGTAACTTGATCCCGTCACCTACCAAAAGTTTCGGGGCATCAGCGGGCAAACTCAGCAAAGTCTGTTCCAACATGTCAAGACCTCCTACCTGCACTGCCGACAACTCCTCCAAGCCCTCTGAGCCAGCGCGATACACGGCAAAAAAGACTTCTGAGCGCTTGGCATCCACCACAGGTATGACCAAGCCGTCAAACTCACGAGCCCCAAAAGCCAAGGCTTCAGTGCTGGTCACGGCTACAACCGGGACATCCCAGGCATAAGCCAAAGCACCCGCCGTAGCCACGCCAACCCGCAGACCCGTATATAGACCCGGCCCCACATCCACAGCTATGCAATCAAAGTCGCTGTGCACCAGCCCGCTGTGCGCAATAGTGTCTTCAACCAGCGATGCCAGCAACTCTCCGTGCTTGCGGCCTTGAGTCAAGGATTTGGCTGCCAGAACGCCCTTGGAGTCAGCCACGGCACAGCCGACAAGGTCGGTGGCAGTCTCTATAGCCAACAGACAGGTCATGAAAGCTCGTTCCAAGAGGCAGCAAGCTCTGCTGTGGTAGTCGCCAAGTCTTTCCAAACTTGGCTCCAGCGATGACCGACTGCTGCCAGTTCAATCACCCTTGAGTCTGGGGAAAATATGTCTGGGGCTGGTGTGTCTGGCACTGGTGTATCTGAGGCTTGCTCTGATACTTCAAGTGAATCAGCAATTGCCTCAAAACTGATTTTTATCTCCAGGCGATTGTCGGAGAACTCGTCTAGCAAGCGTTCGCCCCACTCCACGAAGACGGCTGCCTGCTCCAACTCTTCCCAAATATAATCCAACATTTCCTGCGGATGGCTGAGCCGATACAGATCAATATGGCGCAATTCGGCGAGCTTTGATTTGGTGTGCCCCGACTCCGCTCCCACCTCAGCCTCAGAAACGCAATAATGGTGTGCCAGCGCAAAAGTAGGGCTGGTAACCGGGTCACAAATCCCCAACCCTTCAGCCACGCCCTTCATGAAGGTGGTTTTGCCGGCACCTAAACTACCCGACAGCAACACCACATCGCCAACCTGAAAAAATGCCGCCAAGACCCCAGCCAGTTGGCGTGTGTTTTGAGCGCTTGTGGATTTAAAGCTGAGTGTGTTCAGCACCAATGGCCCATTAGCTTTGCGACAGCAATTCTTGCCTAGCCACAACTAAATCTTCTCGCAACATCGGGAGGTTTGCCGTATTGCGCAAAGCCGCAGACGGATGAAACGTGGGAATAAGTGTGGCCATCCCGCCCGGATATTTGAACTCGTGTTTTGACCCTCTGAGTTTGGTGATACCTGTGGTGGTGTTCAGCAAGGTTTTGGTGGCAGGGTTACCCAAGGTAACAATTACCTTCGGAGCTATCAGCTGAAGCTGGCGCACTAAAAATCTGTCACAAGCCTGTATCTCTTCGGGTTTTGGGTCGCGGTTGCCGGGCGGACGACATTTGACAACATTGGTGATATAGACCTGCTCTCGGGTCAGGCTCATCTCGTCTTTAAGCAGTTGGGTGAGCAATTGTCCCGACCGCCCGACGAAGGGTTCACCGGTGGCGTCCTCATCGGCTCCTGGCCCTTCCCCAATGAACATCAGATCAGCCTTGGGGTCGCCAACGCCAAATACCACATTGGTTCTGGCCTCAGCCAGACTGCATCGCACACAGGTTTTAGCCTCAGCCAAAACTTCACCCAGCAACTCCACAGCATCTCGGCTTTCATCCAGCAAGGGGTCGGGCTGAGGCGGGGCAATGCGCTCCGTCGGGGTATCGGGCGCAAGCAAGGTGTCGGCAGTCAGCGAAGCCTCGGCCTGACTTTGCAAAACACTTGAAGTTTCACCAGAGTTGCCTAAACCCGGAAGGCTCTTAGAATCGGGATAGACATCAGGGTTGACAAAGCCCGGCAGAGATTGCTCAATGTCCATAATGGCTTAGTCTAGTAATCTGAAAAGAGCAAATAATTGTTGCTGCGCTGACCTTCGGACTGGCTCTGTCTCTTTCCAAAATTTGGATGACTGAAGCCCAAAAAAAATAAAATATTGTAAAATACGACTAAATACAAGCTAACCGTCAGAACCCATGTCGTATAGCCTTCGTATAGCATTTTGAGGGCTTTGGCATCGTTGTGCATAAGGAAACAAATGTCAACTAAAAAAATCCATTCAAAACCTCTATTAACTGGCTTGCTTTGCGGGGCAGTCGCCTTGGCATTGTTAGCGGCTGGCTGCAGCAGTTCGTCTGAGGAAGCCAGCCCATCAACTACTGCTCCTGCCACCACAACCTCAACCCCTGAGACCACCACAACCACTACCAGCACAGAGACTACAAACTCACAAGAGGAGCCTCCCCCATACCCGCCTCTGGAAGCCACCAATAGATTTACGCGAACATGCCGCGAGCAACAAGATTTTGAAGGCACTAACCAGACGGTTTCAATACTCACTGACGACTCCGACATAATGCGTCTATATGCAGGTTTTGAGATTTACGACTGCGCTGGCAATGGCAACTCAATTGACATCAGACACACCAGAGTGCCTGAAGGGACAACCAGTGAAGCCATCGTTGCGCAGCTGGCCAGCGGCAACTCAAGTTTTGACATCGTTCAGGTTGACTACGACACGCTGCACAAGCTAATTGATCAGGGACTGATTTATCATCTGGATCAAGCCTATGATTTCTTCCGTGACACATACCAACTGTTCGACTTCAGGGACGATTACATTGAACTAGCCTCCAGGGATGGACACATTTACGGCATTCCGGCAACGGTGGATGCCCCTCTGATTTTCTTTGACGCGATCGCTCTGGATCAATTTGACATCCCCAGCACTTTCGCTACCTATTCCGACTTAATTGATTTCTGCTCCACGGTGACCAGCACAACTCAGACTGATTCATCCAATCAAGACAGAACCCTGACCGCTGACGTCTTTACACATCCGCTGGTGATCCCTTTAGCTTCGCCCGAGGAGCGCTACAAGCAATTCGGCAATATCTTGCGCTCTCTGGGAGGCAGTTGGCTCAACGAGGATGGAACTGCTGCTTTCGCTGACCAAGCCGGTGTTGAAGCGCTTACGATTTTGCGAGACGCTGCTCAAAGTTGCATGGGGCAGGCGGGGCTTGACTACTCCCAAGAAGATGCCATAAGAGCCATTCACAACCGAGAAATAGCGGCTGCGGTGCTGGATTCTTCAAATGCGCGATTTATCTATGCGCAACGTGACACCACACTTTGGGTGCAATACGAGCAGCACCTAAAGAACATCGTTGAAACTGAAGGAGAGACAAACTGTGCAGGACGGTTTTTGCCGGACACTGACATTGGTCTTGAAACTGGAATTCCAATTCCGGCTGTTGGCATCGGCCCGGATGAACTAACCCTAGACAACCCGGGTGAACAAAACCAGTTTGAACCGGGCGAACAAAACCCGGATGAAGGAGTTCCGACTCCAACAACTGAATCTACAACTACCACAATCACCATCCCAGAGATTCCATGCAACGAGGTATTGGGAGATCTGGAAACAAAGTATGCCTCTCTACAGGCGCCTATCAAGTATTCATTGTTGCCTAAGGCTGCTTCTAACGATAATCCCATCGCCAGCTCCACTGAAGCAAAATTCTTTGTTTTCCCACGAAACTCCAAAATTACCAACGCGCTGGCTATTCAATTGATTATGGAATCGACCGACAAGGACAGCCAGGAATCCATCAAGTACTTCGGCACGCCGGTGCGCTATTCCACAACCCCGACCGCTCTTGAATACAGAACTTTCAATTCAGAATCTGTGGTGAGCCCCACTAATTACGACACTACTTTCTTCGCTGTGGCTTCCGGCTTGTCGCCAGAGGTCAATACCCCGCAGTTGTCGCTGGCTAAAGAAATTGTTGGCGAAGCACTGGCTCAATTGCTTGACTCTGACGTTTCGCCGTCTGATATCTTGGCACAAGCTTCACAAGACTACGAAAGCCAAAACGAAGCTCAAAACTCCCAATAGGGCTGATCAAACAATGTCACCTGAACTCTCTGATTTGAACTGGCCGTTGCTTGAGGGCAAAGTCGCCGTCATTACCGGGGGCGCAGGCGGCATGGGAGGCGGCATGAGCCGGTTGCTGGCACACGCCGGAGCCAAACTGGTGCTGTGCGACATATCAGAGGAGTTGGCAGCCGAAACCTCTGCTGCCATTGCTTCAGCGGGTGGTCAAGTTCACAGCGTAGTGGGCGACATCCGGCAGCCTGGTGTGGTTGAGCAGCTTCACCAGGAGGCCCTGGAGTTTGGGGAGGGAAGGGTGGATGTGCTGGTGAACAATGTTGGTGATTATCGCCCCAACGGGTTGTTTTTGGACACTGACGAAGAGCAGTGGGATGCGCAATATGAGATCACCCTGAAGCATGTCTTCAGATGCACACGGACATTTCTGCCACACATGGTGGAACAGCAATCAGGCAGCATCGTCAACAACTCCACAGTGGAAGCCTTCAGGGCCTGCCCACGCAATTCTGCCTATACGGCCTTCAACGCAGGCGTGAGCGCCTTCACCAAGACACTGGCTGTGGAACACGGCAAGGACAACATCCGGGTCAATGCCATCGCTCCGGACATGGCCAACACCCTCCAAACACCTCTGGAATCGATGATGCGGGGGCGCGACCCGGCTTTGGTGCAGTCATGGATTCCGCTTGGGCGTTTCGGGCAGCCTGAAGACTACGCCAAGGTGGTGCTGTTTTTGGCCAGCGACATGTCTAGCTTCGTGACCGGCCAGACCATCATGGTAGATGGGGGAACTATGGCAGCCAGCGGCTGGTATGGCCGCTATCAAAAATCTGGCTGGACCAATCTTCCCGCGGCTCCGTAGTTGTTGCCCGCAAGCGCCCGGAATTACTGCCTGTAAGTGCCTAGTAGCCGCGACCGCGCCGGTCAGCGCAGACAGTTGATGGGCTTCAATTAATGGGCTTCAAATCCTTTAAATCTTTGGCGGCGGTGCTGCTGGCGCTGGCAGTGCTGGCCTTGGTGGGCTGCTCAAGTTCTGACAGCACCTCTGAACCCTTATCCACCAGAGGCTCGGTGGAAACTACAACCAGCCAGGCTCCTGAATCTAGCACAACCACACCAGCAACGACCACAACTGCCCAACCGCCGACGCCGACGCCGCCCGCAACCACTACAACAACCACTCCCCCAAACCCAGACCAGCCTCCCGAGTCACCGACACCAGCAACGCCGACACCCACGCAACCGCAACCCACGCCGACACCCACGCCGGCCAATGCGCCTGCACCGCCTTGGCTGACAGCCTCATCCATTTCAGAAGTTCCGGAAAATCTGCCGATAAACAGCGCCATCAGCCAGGGCACTTTAGACAACGGCCTCCAATACTTCATTCTTGAAAATGAACGTCCCCAAACCCAAGTAGAGCTTCGCTTGGTTGTCAAGGCCGGCTCTGTCAATGAAACTCCCGAGCAAAGCGGCATTGCCCACTTCCTTGAGCACATGATGTTCAACGGCACCGAGGCATTCCCCAAAAACGAACTCAGTGCTTTCCTGGGAAGTCTTGGCTTTGAATTCGGACCTGATTTCACCGCCAGCACCGACTACGACGAAACGTGGTATAAACTTTCGCTTTCGTCGAGCAACACTGACCTGATTTCTTCCGCTCTAGATGTGCTAGTCCAGTGGGCCGCGCACGCAACGCTGCATCCAGATGACGTTGAGGCAGAACGCGGAGTGGTGGATGCCGAATGGCGGGAGAGCAATACCGGAGGGTCTTCTGTGCGAGAAGCCATTGACCAGTTCGTATTTGCTGGAACGCCCTATCAGGGGCACCCCACATTGGGCTCCCTGGAAGCCATTGAAGCTGTCTCAGCAGAGACTCTGAGGGAGTTCTACGAAGACTGGTATCAGCCGCAAAATATGGCAGTCATCGCAGTCGGCGATTTCCACTCAGACACAGTGGCAGAATTGATTGAAGAAAAATTTTCAAGCCTGACCCCGCGAGGAACACTTCCAAACCAACCCGAATTCCGCCATCAACCGCCAAGCCAGCCCACCGCAACTGTAGTGCTCTCCCAAGACATCAGCCGAAACAGCGCTTTGGTTTATTTTACGCGTCCTAAAGCCCCCGACCAAAATACTGCCAGCGCCATTGCGGACAACCTGGCTGCCGAGCTTGTGTTTGAGATGGTGCGCTCGCGGATTTCCGATGATATTTTAGGCGGGGACAACCCGGCGCGCAGCGTCGCCTTCTTCAATGAAGACTCACTAAGCGCCTTGGCACTGCCGGCCATAGCCTTTGATGCCACTACAGAAAACATAGTTGAAGCCTTGGAGCAATTCGCAACAGAGCTTGAAAGAACTAATCGGTTTGGCTTCAACGATGAGGAGTTCCAACGAGCCAAAGACAAGATTCAAGCAGCTTTAGATGCCGACTTGGCGAGCCTTGATACGATCCAGCATCGGGAAATTGCTCAGCAACTCAGATTCCATTTCTCAGCTGGAGCCCACGCAATGAGCGGAACCGACACCCACCAAATTTTTACTAACATTCTCTCCCAGATAACTCCTGAGATGGCATCTTCTTGGATCAAGTCGCAGTTGGCATATTCACACCCTATTGTCATTTTGAACGGCCCTCAAGCTGATGCTGAAGCCCTACCAGATGCTGATTTTATTGTGGATCTGTTCATGAAGTCCTCAGAGTTGACCCTGACGCCCCGAGACAGCGAGGCAGACACGCCAGCACAGTTGATGGAACCCCCCGACCCAGTCGCCATCACTTCACAGCGCAACCTGCTGGATGACTTCGCCATAAGAAACGTAACAGAATTCACTTTTGCCAATGGCGTTCGGGTGCTCTACAGATATTCAGACATCACGGCTGGCCAGGCACACATCTTCGCAACCAGCCCTGGTGGAGAGTCGCTGCTGGAGCCATCGGAATTCATTGGCTGGGACATCCCCGAAGGCGTCATCTCGAATAGCGGTATCGGAGCTATTTCTCGTTTGGAATTCCAACGTTTTACCCAAGACAAAACCTTCTCTGTGACTCCCTTCATCTCTTCGACCAGGGAGGGCTTTGAAGGCCGAGCCTCCACTGAAGATCTGGAACACCTCTTCGCCTACATTCACCTGCTGCTGACTCAACCCAAGGTTGACCCCGTAGCGTTGGAGGCGGTGCTCAGCTTCTGGGATAACCAAGTGGCACCTGAGTATCAAATTCTCACAACCGCGCTCAACAATGAATTTTCCGATGCCCGCTACGGCGATAATCTTCACTTTGCTCTCTTGCCTCCCGCTGAGCTGCTGGCCGACATCACCGCCTCCGATGTAGCTCAACTGTTTCAGGACCGCTTTGCCAACGCAGCCGACTTTACATTTATCGTGGTAGGCGACCTAAGCCTTGCGGAACTTCGAAACCTGGCCCAGCGCTATCTGGGAACCCTGCCAACTTCGGCTTCCCGCGAGTCTTGGCGCAACTTGGAACCGCCGCCTCCGCCAGGTGTAGTCAACCGAAATGTCGCAGCCGGCCCCGATGACTTGGGCTATCAGGTGCTGTCATTTACCACGCCGGTGGTCCCGTCACTGCTGAAAATCCAAGAAACTGCGGTGCTGTCCGAAATAGTTGAAACCCGGATAGTGGAACGCATCAGGGAAGAACTTTCAGCTACCTACGCCCCCGATGTTGAGATCCAGTTGTTTACCGAGCCGACAGCTGTCATCGAAGCTCAAATTGTCATTGCTGGCGAGCAAAACAGAATTACTGAAGTAGCCGACATCGTGGTGGATGAACTCACTGGTTTGCATGCAACTTTGACCCTCGAGGAATTCAACATCAACAAGGGAAAGCTGGAGCAAAACTATAGGTTTGTTTCCAATGAGTACTGGATTGAAGCCATAGGGTTTGCCGTGGAAAATCCGACCTTTGAGATGGGAGATGTCCTCAACCGCAGGGGCTGGCTTGCCAGAGTTGACTATGAAAACGTCCGGCAACTGGCCAGGGAAGTCTTTCCCGAAGATCGCTACATCCAAATACTCACACAAAGAAACTAGCTGTGCCCGCCGGGGCGCAGGGTGCGCGGCGCAACAGTTCTCACAGCCAGAACCGCGCTGCTCCGCAAAAACAGCCCTCCCAGCCACATCACGCCGCAACAGGGTGCAGCAACCCACTGCCCGCCTATTTGAGTAAGATAAATTCACAGCCAATTCTTGTTGGTTGAGAAAACAGAAAATTCCTTGCGAGTTGGAGAGAAAGCCATGTCCGACAACATTCTGCGAGCCGCCATCGTCCAGCACAGCTGGAAGGGATCTAAGGAAGCCATGATTGAGGCCCATGTCCAAAGCACCCGAGAGGCTGCCGCTCAAGGCGCCAAGCTGATGTCCTACCAAGAGTTGTTCTACGGCCCTTATTTCTGTCAGGTGCAAGACGACTCCTTTTACTCTTGGGCCGAAGCCATTCCGGACGGCCCCACCACCAAGCTGATGCAGGAGTTGGCCGCCGAGTTGGAGATGGTGCTGGTAGTGCCGATATATGAGCAGGAACAACCCGGCTTTTTATACAACACCGCAGCTGTGATTGATGCTGACGGCAGCTATTTGGGCAAGTACCGCAAAACCCACATCCCCCAAGTGAAAGGCTTCTGGGAGAAGTTCTACTTCCGCCCGGGGAATCTGGGCTATCCCGTGTTTGACACTGCCGTCGGCAAGGTGGGCGTCTATATCTGCTATGACCGGCACTTCCCTGAAGGCTGGCGGGCGCTGGGGCTGGGCGGTGCCCAAATTGTCTTCAACCCATCGGCCACCAGTCGCACGCGTAGCAACTCCCCTTATATCTGGAAGATGGAACAGACTGCTTCGGCTATAGCCAACATGTTTTTCGTGGGGGCCATCAACCGAATTGGCGTGGAGGAACTTGGCGAGAACGACTTCTACGGCACCTCCTATTTTGTCAACCCCAGAGGAGAATTCGTGGGCGACACCGCGTCAGACCAAGACGAGGAACTGGTGGTGCGAGACCTCAACATGGACATCATTAACGACATTCGCAAGCAGTGGGCCTTCTACCGAGACAGACGCCCAGACGTCTATGACGCCATAGTCCAGGATTAAGCAAGCGAACAACGAAGCGACATCAGGCGAACAACGAAGCGCTCAGCATGGAACCTTCTACCAGCCAGACTGAAATGCTAGCCCGCCACCGAGCGGTCATCCCCAACTGGGTTGCCCTGTATTATGAACATCCCATCAGCATTGTCCGAGGCGAGGGCTGCTACGTCTTTGATGGCGACGGCAAGCGCTATCTGGATTTCTTCGGCGGCATTTTGACCACCATTGCCGGGCACGGCATCCCTGAAATCCAGGAAGCCATTCGCGCACAAACTGAAAAGATAGCCCACCTCTCCACCGTCTATCTGTGTGAGCCCATGGTGGAGCTGGCCGAAAAGATTGCTTCTCTGAGTGGCATTGAGGGCGCCAAAGTTTTCTTCACTACCTCAGGCACTGAAGCTACTGACACCGCCTTGTTGCTGTCTAGCCTATACCGCCAGTCAAATCAAGTTCTAGCCGTCCGCAACAGCTACCACGGCCGTTCCTTCACAGCCCAGGCCATCACCGGCAACCGCTCCTGGTCGTCCACCAGCTTTGCTGGGCTGCAGGTCAACTTCGTCAATGCCGCCAGGCGCCGAGGCGTGCCTTTTGCCTGCTTTGAGGAAGATGAATTCAGAGCAGCCAGCGTTGCCGACCTGCGCGACGTAATCGCCACTGCCACAGCAGGCGATGTTGCCTGTTTCATTGCCGAGCCAATTCAGGGAGTGGGCGGCTTCACCTACGCTCCTAACGGACTCTTGGGCGACTTCAAGGAGGTGCTGGATGAGTATGGCATTTTGTTTGTCAGCGACGAGGTGCAGACCGGCTGGGGACGCACAGGCGAGAACTTCTGGGGTTATCAGGCTCACAACCTCACCCCCGATGTCATAACCTTTGCCAAGGGCGTAGCCAACGGACTTCCGCTGGGCGGGGTGATAACGCGGCCCGAAATAATGGACTGCCTGAAGGCCAATTCCATCTCCACTTTTGGCGGCAACCCAATTGCCTGCGCCGCTGCCTTGGCGACCATTAAATATCTGGAAGACAACGACCTTCAGACCAATTCGCTGAAAATGGGCGACCGCCTGAGCCACGGGCTGCAATCCATAGCTGACGATCATCCTTGGATAGCCGAAGTGCGCGGGAAGGGTCTGATGCAGGCTTTGGAAACTGAAAACCCTGACACCTACGAACCCTTGACCGCCGCAACCAGCGCCTTCCACGAAGAAACCAAACAGCGAGGCTTGCTGGTCGGCAAGGGCGGGCTGTGGGGCAACTCCATGCGCATCACCCCCCCGCTCAGCGTAACGGAAGACCAAATTGACCAAGCCATCGAGATTTTTGCAGACGCAGCCGATGCGGTTGCCGACAAGCTCTAGGTAGATGCCAAGGGCGACTTGACGGAAAACCAGCAGCTATCGGAGACCGCCAGCTATTTTCAAATTCTTGCCAGGCCAAAAAACATAACGCTTAGCTCGGGAGACACACATGCGCACCCTAATCACCAACGGCACTGTCATCACTCCACAAGGTGCTCAGGCATTGGATGTCTTAGTTGAGGGCGAGAAAATTGCTGCCTTGTTGCAGCCGGCTGCTTCTGCTGGCAGCAGCGGTGGCGCTGGCTCCCTCATCGCAGCTGAAACCACCATTGACGCCAGCGGCAAATACATAGTGCCAGGAGGCATTGACGTCCATACTCACATGGAGCTGCCCTTTGGCGGCACATCTGCTTCCGACACCTTTGAAACCGGCACCCGCGCGGCAGCATGGGGCGGCACCACCACCATCATTGACTTTGCCGTCCAGCGCACCGGCGAAAATGTGCGCAGCTGTCTGGACGACTGGTTTGCCAAAGCCGAGGGCAACTGCGCGATTGACTATGCCTTCCACATGATTTTGGGCGATATCACCGAAGGCGCACTCAAAGAGATGGACATCCTGGTGGGTGAAGGCATCACCAGCTTCAAGCTTTTCATGGCTTACCCTGGGGTGTTCTACAGCGATGACGGGCAGATCCTGCGAGCCATGCAAAAGGCCAACGAAAACGGGGCCATGATCATGATGCATGCCGAAAACGGCATCGCCATCGACGTCATAGCCGAACAAGCTGCTTCCAGAGGCAAAACCGACCCCATCTATCACGGGATCACCCGCCCCCCTAGGCTGGAAGGTGAGGCTACCCACCGGGCCATTCAGCTGGCTATCGTAGCTGGGTCTCCAGTTTATTTCGTCCATCTGTCAGCTTCGGAGGCCCTAGAGCAGGTAGCCATAGCTCGCCACGAAGGACGCAACGTCTTCGCCGAGACCTGCCCGCAGTATCTGTTTTTGAATTTGGAAGATCACCTAGGTGCGCCGGGCTTTGCCGGAGCCGGCTATGTCTGCTCGCCACCGCTCAGGACCAAGCACGAACACCATCACGGCGACCTCTGGCGCGGGCTGCGCACCAACGACCTGAGCATCGTATCCACCGACCACTGTCCCTTCTGCATGAAAGAACAAAAGGAGTTGGGGCTGGACGACTTTCGAGCTATCCCCAACGGCATCGGAGGGGTGGAACACCGCATGGATCTGATCTATCAAGGCGTAGTGGCTGGTGAGCTGTCGTTGGCGCGCTGGGTTGAAACCTGCTCGGCCACCCCAGCTCGGATGTTCGGCCTGTGGCCCCAAAAGGGCGCACTGCTGCCTGGCTCTGATGCCGACATTGTGATCTACGACCCCAACGCCACCACGGTCATCTCAGCTGACACCCACCATATGAACATGGACTATTCGGCCTATGAGGGAGTGGAAATTGACGGCGGCGTAGACACTGTGCTGTCTCGCGGCCAGGTAGTCATTGGCCGGGCAGACAATGGGCAGAGAGCTTATCTGGGCAAAAAGGGAGACGGACGCTACCTGCGTAGAGGTCTGTCTCAGTA